>JBGSWN010000102.1:0-10574 GCA_041752395.1 Saprospiraceae bacterium
GTTTCCCAATCCAACAACAGGAATGGTTGAGATACAGGGAATAAACTCCGACGATGTGACTGTGAGATTAAAAGACAGTATGGGAAGGCTCATTGCAGTGGTTGAAACAACTGGCGGACATATAAACCTCGGCAGTTTGCCCAATGGTGTATATTTTTTGGAGTTGCTCACAACAGGACAATCAACCATAAGGCGCATCATTAAAAATTAAAGCCAAATAATGCTTTGAATCAAAGTGGTGCCATAGCGTTTGTCTATAATCGGCGCCAATAGGTTTTCCCGGCCAAGGTACAGGACAGGTCTTGCAAAGAGGGGGGTGGGGCGGAACACCCCTTATCCCGATAAGCTATCAGGACTCCCCCTGAAGAGCCGCCGAAGAGCCTGTCCTGCAATTCGGGACGGCGATGAGGGGCAAGCGTTCTATACTCTGCTGTAATAGGTTTTGTGCAAACAGGGGGGTGGGCGGAACGCCCCAAAATCCCCTTCCCCTGACGAGCCGCCGAAGAGCTTGTCCCGCTATTCGGGACGGCGAGGAAGGGCAGAATATGGTTTGCACAAAACCTATTACCGTTAAGTATAAATGCTTTGAAATGGACAAAACCTAATGGCGCAAAGTATAAGAATCAACCTAATGGTTGCAGGGTTTAGTAATTAAAAACAAACCCCATTGACCATTTATTTAGGTGATTTAACGGTAAAGAATTAATTGAATTCTTCCGCAGCGCCGGGCTTCGCAGTCCGGCACAATTTTATGTAGTCGAGTTGTGGAATAGAAGTAATCATGTACCTTGTGCTTTCTCCCGAAAGCCAGTGGCTTTTCGTCACCAAATTAAACAAAAAGCGCCGTTGCCAAGGCGTTTTTTGTCCACCAATTTCAAAACAAACAACTTACTTAAGTGTCCACCAAAATGAAAACTCAACTCCCCCTCTTCGCACTGTTCCTGCTCCTCGCAAACCAAGCCGTTGCGCAAGCAACCCGGCTCCTCCGCAATCCCGCCATCAGCGCCACGCACATCGCCTTCTCGTATGCGGGCGAGGTATGGGTGGCCGACCGGGACGGCCATAATGTGCGCCGCCTGACCACCCACGCGGGGCAGGAAGGCAACGCCTACTTCTCGCCGGACGGCAAAACGGTGGCCTTCACGGGCGAGTACGATGGCAACGCTGACGTGTTCACTGTGCCCGTGGAGGGCGGCGAACCGAAGCGCCTCACTTGGCATCCGCTGCCCGACCTCGTGCGGGGCTGGACGCCGGACGGCAAGCAGGTAGTCTTTGCCAGCGGCAGGGAAAATGCGCCCTATTCCTACCCCGACCATTTTTGGAAAGTTGGTACGAATGGGAAGGGGCTGGAGGAATCGCTGCCTATTCCAAGGGTCTGGGACGGCAGCTACTCGCCCGACGGGAAGCGGTTCGCCTATCAGATGGTAATGCCTTGGGAGGAGGAATTCCGCAACTACCGGGGCGGGCAAAACGGCCCCATCCGGCTCATTGACCTCAGCAGTTTTGAAGAGGAAAAACTGCCTTTCGACGGGGCGAACGACAAAGACCCGCAGTGGGTCGGCGACGAGGTTTTCTTCCTCTCCGACCGTGACTACGGTATGAACGTCTGGGCATACTCCCTGAAAACCAAGCAGTTGCGACAGGTGACGCATTTCAAGGAGTTTGATTGCAAAAATCTGAATTCGGGCGCTGGTATGCTGATTTTTGAAAATGGTGGCCAGCTTTACACGCTTGATACGAAGGGCGGTGAGCCTAAAAAATTGCCCATCGTCGTGGAGGGTGACTTCGCTTCGGCGAGGCCGCATTGGGAAAAAGTAGAAGGCAACGTGACGGATTATTCACTTTCCCCTTCGGGAAAACGGGTGCTGTTCTCTGCCCGTGGCGATGTGTTTAGCGTACCTGCCGAGAAAGGCGATGTACGCAATTTGACCACCGGCACGGCCGCTGCCGACCGCAGCCCCTCCTTTTCACCGGATGGCGAAAAAATCGCTTATTTCAGTGATGAAAGTGGTGAGTACCAGCTTTTTATAGCCGATAATTTTGGCAAAGTAGAAAAGAAGATTGCGCTGCAAAGCCCCACGTTTTACTACACGCCCGTCTGGTCGCCGGACTCGAAAAACCTCGGCTTTGGCGATGCTGACCGCAACCTCTGGTACGTGGAAATCGCCACGGGAAAGGCCACGTTGGTGGACAATGAAGGCTCGGCGCACCCAGAGCGCAACATCTCCCCCGCCTGGTCGCCGGACTCGAAATGGATAGCCTACTCCAAGCGCCTGAAGAATGAGTTCAACACCATTTTTGTCTATTCGCTGGCGCAAAAAAAGAGCACGCAGTTCACCGACGGCATGTCGAACTGCAAGTCGCCCGTTTGGGACAAAAGCGGCAAGTACCTCTACTTCCTTTCCAGCACCGATTTCGCCCTCGGCGTGGGTTGGCTCGACCTCAGTTCGTACAGCCGGGTTTCTTCGCAAAATGTCTATGTCGCTGTTTTATCCAAAAAAGAAGACTCCCCGCTGAAGCCGCTGAGCGACGAGGAGGAGAAGCCTGACACCACTAAAAAGGACACTTCCAAGGTTGTAAATATTGACTTCGACGGCATCGGCCAGCGCATCCTTGCACTTGATTTGCCCGCCAAAAACTACTTCTACCTTGGCGCTGGCGAGGAGGGCGTGCTGTTTTTTGGTGAATGGCAAGCAGACCCTACCACCACTTTCGGGGCCACGTTTGCCGTAGGCAGGTATAAAATGGCGGAGCGAAAATCGGAGGAAGTGATGGGCGGCCTGTCCCGTTTCGACCTCAGTTTCGATGGCAAAAAAATGCTCTACGGAACGCCCGACAACTCGTGGGGAATCGTGGATGCTACAAGTACGCCAAAACCGGGGGACGGCAAGCTGAACTTCTCCGAAATGCAAATGAAAGTGGACCCGCTGGCCGAGGCCCGACAGATTTTTCGGGAGGCGTGGCGCTTCCAGCGGGACTATTTTTATGTGGAAAACGTCCACGGCCTCGACATGGACTGGGCTTACAAAACCTACTCGCCGTGGGTGGAAAGCGTCCGCCACCGCTCCGATTTGAACTACCTCCTCGATATTTTGGGCGGTGAAACAAGCATCGGTCACTCCTTCGTGGGCGGCGGCGACTATCCCGATGTGGACCGAGTGCCCGTCGGTTTGCTTGGCGCAAACTATGAAATCGCCAATGGAAAGTACCGCTTCGCAAAAATATTCAATGGTGAAAACTGGAACCCGACGCTGAAAGCGCCCCTCACGCAGCCCGGCGTGGACGTCAATGAAGGCGATTATTTATTGGCGGTAAATGGTGTTCCGCTCGATGCTTCCGCCAATGTTTATAGTGCTTTCGAGCGCACGGCCGGCAAACAGACCCGCCTTTTAATCAACAATAAACCCAGCAATGACGGCGCAAGGGAAGTGACCGTCGTGCCAGTCGGCAATGAAGGCGGCCTCCGCCAACTCGAATGGGTGGAAAGCAACCGCCGCAAGGTGGACGAACTCAGTGGCGGCAAGCTCGCATACGTTTGGATACCGAATACGGGCGGCGAGGGCTACACCTATTTCAACCGCTGGTATTTTGCGCAAAAGGACAAAAAAGGAGCGGTGATTGACGAGCGCTTCAACCAAGGTGGTTACATCGCCGACTATATTATAGAGGTGCTGTCGAGGACGCATTTCGGCTATTTCAACAACCCCGTCGGCGACAAGCAGCCGATGCTCTCACAGGACGCCGCCATCCATGGCCCGAAGGTCATGCTCATCAATGAAATGGCGGGCAGCGGCGGCGATATGTTGCCGTATATGTTCCGTTTTAAAAAAATCGGCCCGCTCGTCGGCAAAAAAACCTGGGGAGGCCTCGTTGGCATCTGGGACGTGCCGGGGCTGATGGACGGCGGCGGCATCACGGCACCCCGTGGCGGCTTCTTCAACGTCAACGGTGAATGGGACGTTGAAAACAAAGGCGTCGCCCCGGATGTGGAGGTGGACATGACGCCAAAACTCGTCAACCAAGGCCATGACCCGCAGCTGGAAGAAGGGGTGCGGCAAGCAATGGAATTGCTTAAGACGCAGGAGGTGAAATTTTTGCCGCAACCGGCTGACCCGGTGAAAGTGCGGCGGCCGAAATAGCAGTAGTTATTGGGGTATTGAGTTATTGCAGGAAAAGCGGCGGCATCTTTTGGAGGATGCCGCCGCTTTTTTTTTAAGAAGCAAAAACAGATATTTTGCAAAGCCAAATTTGAGACTGTTTTCAAAACAACTTCCCCTGCCCCTTCACTTCAAAATCAACCGTGTCTCCGGTGTGAAGCTTTTCTGGTGGGTAAGAAACTATTTTAAAACCTCTCAACGGTCATAAAACTTGGCAGCGTAGGGAATAAATTTCCCCACCCACTTATCCCAAACTTGAACCCAAGGTTTTTGTAACCTGTCAGAATTAACTCGACAAACTAACTACTTCGCAAAAAAAAGAAAGCCGGACGTGCCGGCTCCCAACTCCAATCAATTTAAGGTATTTATTGCTAAATAATCCTTAATCTTAATGTTTCATAATGCGAGAAAGATTGGGTTTTCTTGGTGTTGTAATAAGTTAAGCGCTTGTGTTCGTAAGGGGAAAATAAGTCGGCTGCTTTTAGCAAGGCAAAGGTAAAAATGCCTTGTTAGCAAAAGGCATCGGCGGGACGAAAGGCGGGATAGCTGGGACGAAGGCAGCCTTTTGTGTTTCAATAAAAAAACTTCAAGCGCTGCAGCAGTGCCTCCCGGTAGTTGTTGCTGACGGGAACGCTGGCATCACCGACCATGACGAAATTGCTGCCCACTTTTTCCACCTTGTCAATATTGACCACATAAGAACGGTGCGTCTGCATAAAATGGGTGCTCGGCAATATTTCAAAGAAATCCTTTAATGTGGAACGTATCACATGGCGGTTGTCAATGAAATGTAGTTCCAAATAATTTTTAAAAGCCTGTATATAGCGTATGTCGCTGATGGTTATTTTTCGAAAAACCAAGTCGTCCTTCACGAATATGGCGTCATTCACCAATACCTCATCTGTCACCTTGGTATGGGATTTCGGCAATTGAAGGGCTTCGTTTGTTTTCGAGAAATTCTTCAGTGCTACCTCGATGGCAGCGAATATATCGGAGGGCGTAAATGGTTTTACCAGATACCCATAAGGTTCCGTTTGGGCAGCTTCCCGGATGGTGGCTGGGTCGCTGAAGGCGGAAAGGAAAATGAACGGGATTTTATACCGCTCCCTGATTTGTTCTGCCAACCAAATGCCTGATTTTTCGCCTTTCAATTGAATATCGAGAATTGCGATGTCCGTATCCTTGCGTTCCAAAATGGCAAGGGCTTCCTCTGCCTTCATTGCATCGCCGGAGATATCGTAGCCTATCTCCTCGAGCGAGTCCCGGAGGCTGTCCAATGTGATAAATTCGTCTTCGACAATTAAGACACGTACTTTCTCATTCATGATGTTGAGGGTATTTTAAACGTATTTTGACAACAGTTCAGAAAGAGAAAATTATGGCAACTTATAACCAATCAACGGGACAAGTTAAAACAAGGCCGGGACGAAGATATGGAATGCTTGGGATAAAAAGGCGCTTAACGACCCATATTCAAAACCGCAGTTCAAAGCTCGTTCCCTCGTTCGTCCCCGCAAAATTCATGGTTCCTTCCAACTGCCGCACCAACCCTTGCACGAGGTTCAGGCCCAGGGACTTCGCTTTTCGGAGGTCAATATCGCTGGGCAGGCCGATGCCGTTGTCCCTTACCTTGAGCAGAAAATCCTTGTCTGCCTGTCGCTGGAATTCAATCCAAATCATGCCGGATGGCCTGTCCGCAAAGGCATATTTATAGGCGTTGGTAATCAGTTCGTTCAATATCAGCCCGACCGGAATGGCAGTGTCAATGTCCAATTTGGAGTCGTCCACGTTCAAGGCCACCTCGACGTTTTGTCCAGCCGCCGCCTGTGAGCGGGCGATGTTTCTCGTCAGTTCTTCGAGGTAATGTTTGATGTCAATGCTTGACATATTGTCGGATTGATAGAGGTTTTGGTGGATGAGCGCCATGGACTGCACCCGGTCCTGGCCTTCCCGCATGAGCTTTTTGACGGTCTCGTCCGAGGCTTTTCGGGCCTGTTTGTCCAGCAGGCCGGAGATGATTTGGAGGTTGTTTTTCACCCGGTGGTGGATTTCCTTGAGCAGCACTTCCTTTTCGCCGAGGGATTGTTCCACCAGCGCTTTTTGTGCCTCAATGGTCGCTTTTGCTTTTTGGTTTCTGCGAAAAGCAAAGAACCCCAACAGCAGGATGACCCCCGCACCGCCCAATAGGCTCAAAAACACGTTTTGGCGGGCGTTGGCTTTGGTTATTTTGAGTTCGTTTTCCTGTTCTGTTTTTTGGAAAGCGAGCTCTTTTTCCCGCAGGCGAAACGTGACTTCGGCAGCGGCGGTGGCGGTTTTTTGCTGCTCGGTACTCCTGATGTTGCTCAAAGAATCTAGTTCCATTAAAATATCCACGGCTTCTGCTGTGCGTCCCGTATTTTGGAGGGACGTGGCATATACTTTAAGGACTGCCAGGTAATCATCGCCAGCAGTTTCGCCTGATATTTTATATCCCTTTATGGCTTCTTTGGCATAGGCGAAAGCCTTGGGATATTCCTTTTTTAGGTTAAAGATAGCGGCAAAATTTTTAAGGGCCGTTGACTTTTTTATATCTCCATCCGGGTAGTTCTTTGCAATGGCATAGCTTTCATTGGACAATATCAAAGCAGAATCTGGCTGGTTTTCTTTGATGTATAAATTGGAAAGGTTTATCAATGAAATCACTATCCCTTCTTCATTTTTCAATTCCCGACTTTTTGCCAGGGCCAGCATATCATAGTTTTTTGCTTTGGAAATATCAATGTTCTCGTAAACGCTTCCTAAGCCAACAAGGGTATACGCTTTGCCATTTTCATCCTTAATTTCTTCTCTTAATTTTAATGAGTTTTCATAAAATACGATGGCTTTGTCATAGTCTTTAAATATTTCGTAAATATTTCCAATATTGGACAAGACAATTGCCTCCATATCTTTGCGATTGGCACTTACAGTATATTCTTTTGCCTTTGAAAAATAGTCCAATGCGTCGGCATATTCACCTGTACTCCTCAATACAACCCCGATGTTTGCCAAATTTTGAATCTTCAACATTTCATTATTAAGCCTCGGTTCTGCCTCCTTGTAATATTCAAGGGCTTTGTTCAGATGACCGCTAGAATATGCTGCTATGCCCAAATGGGTATAGGCCCTCCCTTCTAAATTTAATAATTTCTTGTCTTTTGGGTGGTTTAGAACTGTCATGGCTTTTTCGGCCCATATTCTCATGGAATCAATGCCGCCACCCTGATAATGATAGCTGGAAAGCGTAAGGTAGGTACTTGCTATGCGGTCGATGTTTTTGGACTTCTCGGCGATGGTGATGCCTTGGAGGCAATAGGATTTTGCCTTTTCTAAGTCTAAAAACCGGAAGGCATCGCTCAATCCGGCCAGCGCATTCATCTTCGTCGTGTCTTCCACAGCATTCTTCAGCACCCGTTCTAGGCTGTCAATCAAAGCAGTATTGTCATTTTGAGCCACCGAAGTGGGGGAGAAGTGGAGCAGGAAAATCCCAAAGAGAAGGGATTTTGCGATTTGCCCAAGGTGGCGGTAAGTCATGTCTGTTCGTTTTGTTTTGATATACATAGGATTAGCTGGAGCTTGTAAGCTGCGAAAATAAAAGAATCTCAGCAGATATTCACGGCGGCGGGATAAAAACCAATGCCACCATTCAAAAAAAGGGGCGCCACCAAACAGCAGCGCCCGCTCCGGGTAAATGGGTACATTAATGGAGCTAATAGGATATACAAAATTCGCAATACAAGTTGTTTTGAATGGGCCTCTTTCTGGCGGCAAATGTAAAAACAGCTTCGTCTTGCCCGGAATTGGTGGGACGAATGAAGGAAAAGCTGGGAGGAATGGTGTTGCTGAGGTTGCAAACTGCAATTCCCGTTTGCGGAGCAAAAAAATCTACCCCACCGAAGGATTCCCCCCGCTCCCGTCGTCCAAGCCCATTCAAAAACATCTATCACATCAAAATCATCATGAAAAAAACGACCGTTTTATTCGCAATTTTGTTCACAGGCCTAGCCGCCTTCGCTCAGACCAACCCCGCCATCACTGGATGGCTCATCAACACCTCCGACCTGAAAGGGCAGCACTACGTGCAGGGCAATTCCACGCCGATACAGGACAATGTGCTGGCCAATGTGCAGTCCGTCCAATATTCCAACGACTGGGCCTATGTGGCCGCAACGGGCATCCCAGCCTACGTCACTGGGCCATTTTTGGATGGAAATCCATCGCTGGCCACCGAGCAGACGGGTTTTTTCAAAATACCGCTGAACCCTGTACAAAACACGGGGACGCCCACCGCCACGACGGGCGGCAACATCGGCATCTTCGTCAACGGCGTGGCGCTGTTCGACTACCGGGATGGCGTGGCTTGGAACTCGACCACTGGAACCCCCTGCGGAGGCCCAGGCAATTCGCCCTGCCCAGGCGGCCCCATGGCCACTCAGAACTGGAACCGGGATGCCGTTCTTGCCGAACGTGGCGGCTTCGACTGCTCCAAGGCACACCCTGCCATGGGCAATTACCACCACCACCAAAACCCCTCGGCTTTCAACCTCGACCAAATGGTCCTCTCCAATATATGCGACTTATATCCAGCGGATGGTTTATATGCCATCAATGCTTCGGAACACTCGCCGCTGTTGGGCTTTGCCTATGATGGCTTCCCGGTATATGGCGCTTATGCTTTTAAAAATACCGATGGAACGGGCGGCATCACACGCATGAAATCAGGTTATCAGCTTCGCAATATCACCATGCGCACCACTTCCCCGACGGGTGTGGATGTGCCTGATGGCCCAGATGTCAGCACCACCTATCCGCTCGGCTATTATCGGGAGGATTATGAGTTTATTGCCAACAGCGAACCGGATTATTTGGACGAACACAATGGCCGCTTCTGCGTGACGCCGGAGTACCCAAATGGCATTTACTGCTATTTCGCCACCGTGGATGACAACTGGAATTCTGCTTATCCTTATGTCGTTGGCCCTACGTTCTACGGCGTGAGGACGGGCACTAAAGTCACGAACATCGGCGAGGCGGTGACAACTTACAATCCCACCTCTGCGTTGTCTGAAAAGGGCTTGAATGCGCTTAAAACCACCATTTACCCCAATCCTTCCAGCGATTTTGTGGCAGTGCAAATAGATGGCCTGCTGAAGGAGGAACTGACCGTGAGCCTCTACGATATGAACGGCCGGAAAGTGCAGGAAACAACCTTGCAGCCGGGCAGCACGATTGCTTATTTGGATACTCAAACTTTGTATTCAGGGCAATACGTCGTAGTGATTGCACTGAATGGCGAGGTGGCGCAGCGGGAGAAACTGATTTTGCAGAAATAAAGGCTGCGTCTTTAGGTAGTGTGTTCTTACTGCTGTGCGCCGCTTTTGTCATCGCCGCAGGCGACCTGTCCACGCCTTGTTCCCGTCATGTTTGCGCACCATACGTGGTCAGGTGGCCTACGGCGATGACAAAAGCGACGACCCCGACCTTGGTCGGGGTGGCTCAAACAGCAATTTTGGAAGTATTAATCCCCCACCGACCGAACATGCAATAAACTCACCTGTTCATAGCGTTACACCAGGGAATATTCGCCGAAGACCCACATCATTTTATCAAAAATCGAGTAACTATGAACTTCAAACATTCCTTAGGGCTTGTCTTGGCCCTTGTTTTCTTCGGCATCAGCACCCAATCACAAGCACAGACCGGAAAGGCCAACCAACCCTTCGCTTGGAAAGTAACCACAGACAAGTGGTTCATGTCCCCCACGTACGCCTTTAAATACATGCCCACGGACTTTACCGCCAAGGGAGGCCAAGGCGTCGTCTCCAACAAAGCAGCAGCCGGACACGGCCCCGTCGGCTCCAACGACTGTAGCCAATCGACGGCTCCCAGTGCCTGCACAGAAAGCCTCATCAAGGAAAGGTTCAAGGACATCGAGCTGCCAGGCGTCAGATTCCCCAGCGGCTACAGCGGGGTGGAATATGTGACTTTTGAGGTACAGACCAATGGCAAAGTGAACACATACCAAGTGGTGAAACAAGCCGTCGTTTGTCCGCCGTGCGTGCAGCAGGCCGTGAACTTAGTGGCTTCCATTGACCAATGGCACCCTGCCATACAGGATGGGGTCGTGGTAAAGAGTGAGGTCGTGGTACCTGTTTATTTTAAAAAGTAAAAGGTGATAGGACACAGATTGAACGGATTTAACAGATTTACACGGATAATTGATTTAAATCAGTGTTAATCTGTTCAGTCTGTTCAATCCGTGTCTTATCCTATCAAATGCCATATATAGTGCAAACTAATAGGTTTTCCCGAGGTGTCGGGACAAGTTGTGCAAATGCCGAGCAGGGTTGATGAGGTTTATAATGGTTTATAAAAAGTTGATTTGCACAACCTGTCCCG
>JBGSWN010000103.1:0-6967 GCA_041752395.1 Saprospiraceae bacterium
TGTAATACTGATGCTCCCGTCTGCTTCTTTTTTGTAGTGTGCTGCCATTGGTGCTGTTTTTTATACCAAATCTACATCAAATTGAAGCCGCACCCTCTTAGACGAAAGGGATTTTGAGAAATCCGAAAAGTGGTTGTTTAAGGCATTGGGGATTAATTTAAAACGATATGGCATCCAAAGCCTTCAAGTGGCGGATAATTATTATATGATTGGGGTTTTGTACAGCCGACAGGATGAATTTGAAAAATCGTATGATTATATTGAAAAATCGTTTGAAATAAAACGCTCCCTGTCAGATTACGACCTATATATTGCTCGGTATCATAATTCTATGGGTAGTAATAAAAGTCATGTTGGAGATTGTGATACAGCCTTAGAACATTACAATGAGGCATTGGCAGTTTGCTTAAAATTAGTTGGTGAGTACCATGTTTATACCGCTATTTCTTATGGAGGGATAGGCAGATGTTTTGGTCAAATGGGGGAATACGAACAAGCATTACAATATATTGAAAAAGCATTAAATTCTTTAAGATTCCAACCTTCTTCAATAAATAGTAGGATTGACCCTATTCGTCTAATTCGTACGCTACAATATCAATCAGATGTTGAGATAGCCAGAATAAATCACCTTTTATCAGACTCTTTGATGTTAGATTTTGTAGAGACTTGTCGAAAATATGATGACATTGTCTTTCAATTTAGGAAAGATGACAGATTTGCCCACTCTGCAGAAGAATTGTCATTTTATTCATTGCGATTGTATGAAAATGCAATTAGCAACTTATTTCTATTGTCAAAACAACATTTTGATTCTAAAAAATATGCCGAAGCAGCGTTTGAAATGAATGAAAAAACTAAATCTATTCAAATATATGAGGCGATTCAAGAATCTAGAGCTGTATTTACTAAAGTAATTCCAGACTCTATAATAATTGAAATAAAGGAGATACAGAATAGTATGGATGCATATGAAGAAGAGATTAGTGAATTGGATGAAAATGAGCAAAAAAGCATTGAGCCAATCAAATCCCTTTATGAATTTGAAGGTAGATACAAGTCGTTACTTGATGAGGTTAAGAAAAAATTCCCTAATTATTATAGCGTGAAATATGATTATTCCGTAGCAAGTTTAAAGTTTGCTCAAGATTCAATACTCTCCCCCGCCCAAACCCTCCTAGAATACTTCGTCGGCGACTCCTCCATCTTCATCTTCACCGTCGGCAAGGGCAAGTACGACGTGATGGAGGTCAAGAAAGACTTCCCACTGGAAGACTGGGTGAAACAGTTACAGCAGGGGCTTTACGGCTACTATGGAAAGAAAGCCTCCGAGCAGAGCGATGCACTGTACCGACAATGCATGCTACAGTATATCGAGGCCGCACAGAAACTTCACGAAAAGCTCATCGCTCCCGTTCAAAACCAACTCACCCGAGACCTCGTAATCGTCCCTGACGGTGTACTCGGTTACTTACCGTTCGAAGCGTTGCTGAAGGCCAAACCCAAACAGACCACCAACTTCGGCACCTATCCGTTTATGGTAAAAGACCGCCGTATCTCTTACTGCTACTCCGCAACCCTACTGCGGGAGATGAAAGAGAAGCGGCACAGGCAGGAGCCCACGAAGCCCTTTGTCGCATTCGCCCCGTTCTATGAGGGCAGCTACGAAAAGGCCGAAAGCACCGTGGACATTCGCTTCGACACCCTCGCCAATGGGCAGGACACGGTCATCGTCAGTGACGTAGTCACCCGCAAGGAATTCAAAGCGCTGCCCGCCAGCGGCGAGGAGACCGCCTCCGCCGCCAAGCTCTGGAAGGGCGACTATTTTCTCAATTCGGATGCCACCGAGCAGCGATTCAACGACGTGGCGGGCGACTACCGCATCGTTCACCTCAGCACCCACGGCATCGCTGACAGCAGGGTGGGGGACTACTCCTACCTCGCCTTTGCGGAGCAAAAGGACAGCATCGAGAACGAGTTTTTATATGTTCGTGACTTGTACAACACCCAACTTAATGCCGACCTCGTCGTGCTCTCCGCCTGCGAAACCGCCCAAGGCGAACTGCAAAGGGGCGAGGGCATCATCAGCCTCGCACGTGCCTTTGCGTATGCGGGAGCAAAAAGCATCGTGACCACGCTGTGGACAGTGGACGACTCGGCCTCGAAGGATTTGACGAAGGAGTTTTATCTGCAACTCAAAAAGGGGAAAACAAAAGATGCCGCCTTGCAAGCAGCCAAACTAAAGCTGGTAAACGGCAAAGATGCCAAGCGGCAGCACCCGTTCTTCTGGGCGGGGTTTATTGGCGTGGGGGATATGAGTGCTATGAAGTAGAACCCCTCAAGTAGCTTAAAAGCGGGGCAATTTCCGATAGACGGGAGTTGCCCCATTTTTTTTGAAAAAAAACTTGGTCGCTGGGCACCACTTAGTCATTTTCGGCATAAACAGGGAAATTTCAAACTTTAAAAAATTAACGACATGAAAAATCTTAATCTTTTTGCCTGCTTCTTCTCCTTATTGACAATTGTTGCCTGCAAAAAATCTGAAGAGGTCGGTCCCAATGACAATGACAATAATATCGTTGTTCCCGGGGACAACGATTTCGTGTATGGTTGGGCCGGCACCGAAGACGAAAGTCATATCCAAAATGATGTATTTTTTCTGGGCAGCGGCAACCTGCCCGATCGGGTAGACTTGAGCGAATACCTGCCGCCAGTCGGCAACCAAGGGCAATATGGCACTTGTGTAGCTTGGGCACTGGGCTACAATCAGAAAACCGGCATGAACGCCCAAGATGGCGGCTATTCAACTGCTGACCTAGCCCAGCCTTCCAATCAGGCTAGCCCCAAAGACCTGTTTTTCTCCATCCCAGTAGACTTGAAAGGGCCGAATTGTCAAGGCACCTACCTTGAACACGCCTACCAAATGATGATAGACCGAGGAGTGGCCGACATGGGCACCGCTCCCTACGTCAGCCTTGACGACTGCTCCAACGGCACTCAACAAGCATGGAACCAATCGGCTGCCACTAACCGCATTGAGAGCTTCCGACAAATACCCGTCGAAGTCGGAGCTTTAAAAGAAAAACTCGCTGCTGGCCACATGGTGGGCTTTGGTGCCAATGTGAACGGCGACTTCGGGAAATACCGGGGCGGGGTGCTGAAAACCAATAGCGGCACAGAAGGCGGCGGCCACGCCATGCTGCTGGTCGGCTACGACGACAGCAAGCAAGCCTTCAAACTGGTTAATTCTTGGAGCGAGAACTGGGGCGAAAACGGCTTCGCTTGGGTGGATTACGGCCTGTTCGTCAATAATTTCTGCAAATATGCTTTCGTGGCTTACAACAGCACTAACCCAAACCCAGAGGTGAATCCCGTAAATCCTACTGCCAGTATGGATTTGCAGGCTGAAATCAAGAGCGACGATGACAACCCCAATTCTTGGAACGAACTTGATAGGCAAATTACCTTTAATATACACAACAATAGCGACCAAACGTTGCCCGCTTCTGCCCGTTGGGATGCCGTGTACATGTACTTCAACGCCTACAACATGGATGACTACGGTGTCATCCTCCACCAGCGCATAACTAATGAATTTGGCAATGGCAGCGGCCAACTCCCCAATGGCTTGGGCTACTCATACAGCGAATGGCAGAATGTTTCCATCCCTGCACAGGACAATCTGGCGAATAGCCTGTTCAATTCGCCTTGGATACTCTGGCCTTACTTGACCCCGCAAATCAGTGGCGAATACTATTTGGTGCTCATTGCCGACGCCTTCAACGTGATACCGGAAACGGACGAGCAGAACAATTTCTACTACCTAACAGGCAGCGACGGAGGCCCCATCGCTTTCGTCAATGGCGTGGGTACTCCCTTCTCTCCGGGAAGTGTGGAAGACCGCAGCAGTGACAGTTCAATTACTCCACGTACACCCAAAAACAGCCAACACCTGAATGCCTATACACCGGAAGAACTAAGCTTCTTCCTGACCACGATGCAGAAAAACGGCAAGCTAAAGGAAGCGGTGGACCGCTTTAAACAAGGGAAGCGGTCAATAGGGGCAGGAGAGTAAATGAAATTGATGATAAAAACAGCAGCCGGGTGGAGTCATTTCCGTCCGGCTGTTGTATTTTGTGGCTTTGTTTAACCTTTAAAATCAGAAGATTATGCGTTTTTTGAGTTTGCTTTTTTGTTTTTTGTTTTTTGGTGCGGTGGCGGCTGTGGGGCAGGTGGATACCATTGCTTACACGATGCAGGATACGGTGGTGGCGAGGAGGTTGCTGAATGAGGCAATCGAACTGAACAAGCAAGGTAAATACGAGGAGGCTTATGCAAAGGCGGATAGTTCGAGGATGATTTTTGCGGGGGTGTTGGGGGAGGAGACGAGAGAGGTGGCGGATGCGGTGCACCTAATGGGGTTATTTAAAAGTGATAATGGCAATTATGAAGAAGCGATTGGCTTATATCAAGAATCCTTGTTAATAAGAATTGAAGTATTAGGAGAAGAGCATATTGATGTTGCAAAATCTTACAATAACATGGGAAACACATACAACGGCATGAACTTGTTCGACGAAGCTATGATTTGTTTCGAGAAATCACTTGCTATTAAATTGATACAGTTGGGTGAAGATAATACAAGCACAGCTAATACTTATAACGGTATTGGGATTTCTTTTTACGGAAAAGGGCATTATGAAAATGCACTTGAATATCTGAACAGGGCATTAGAAATTCGATTAAAAATTTTGGGTAAAAACCATGCAATTGTAGCCACTTCTTATAATAATGTTGGTGTTATTTATGAAAAACTGGGTGAATACAATAAAGCAATTGAGTATCAACAAATTGCTCTCGAAATTCGACTAAAGAATATAGAGCCGGAACATCCAGATGTAGCAGATTCATACAATAACCTCGGTCTTTCTTACGACTCAAAAGGGGAATACGAAAAAGCAATAGAATACTATCAAAAAGCCTTGGAAATTCGACTGAAAACTTGGAGTAAAGAGCATCCTTTTATTGCATCTTCATACCACAACCTTGGTTCTGCTTACGATTCAAAAGGGGAATACGAAAAAGCAATAGAATACTATCAACAAGCATTGGAAATTCGACTGAAAACCTTGAAGCAAGAGCATCCTGGTTTGGTATCATCATACAATAACCTCGGAGTCGCTTTTCGCTTAAATGGGGAGTACAGTAAGTCTATCTCAAATCTTCAAAGTGCACTTGAAATCGAATTGAAAATTCGAGGGTCTAGGAAGCATCCTGATTTAGCAGCAGTATACAATAATCTTGGCATTTCCTATTTTTCAAACGGAGAATATGATAAGGCGATTAAATGCCATCAATCATCCATAGCAACATGCGGGTATTATAATAATAATTTTTCAAGTGTAAATTCTGCCAAACAATTAAATATTGGGTTATTTAGACTCAGTGATGACCTTCAAGCTCAATACAAAATTACTGGAGCCCCTCAATTTCTCATCCAATCTATGGAAAATTCCCTAAAAGCCATCGCCGCTATCGAATACCAAAACTCCACCTTTACCGACGAAGGTACTAAATCCTTTTGGCAGTCAGAAAACTACGATGTGTATGAGCAAGCAATAGCCATTACCCTCCTAAAAGCCCAAGTGGACAAGGACGAGACCCTCCGCCGCACCACCTTCACCTACGCCGAAAAATCCAAATCCTCCCTACTCCAATCCCAAATCAAAGAAACCGACGCCCTCGCCTTCGCCAACATCCCCGACTCCCTCCTCCAAAAAGAGCACGACCTCCGCATTGACATCACCTGGCGGGAAAAACAGCGCCAAGAAAAACTAAACAGCGGCCTCGAAGAAACCGACACCACCGTACTGCGTATCTCCAGCATCCTCTTCGACCTGCGCCAAGAATACGAGGCCCTCAAAACCCGCTTCGAAAAAGACTACCCCGAATACTACCGCCTCAAATACGACCTCTCCACCGCCAGTCTCGCCTACGTTCAGGACACCTTGCTGACCGCTGACCAAACCCTCCTCGAATACTTCGTCGGGGACAGCAGCATCTTCATCTTTACCGTTGGCAAGGGCAAGTACGATGTGGTGGAGGTCAAAAAAGACTTCCCGCTGGAAGATTGGGTGAAGCAATTGCAGCAGGGCATCTACGGCTACTACGGAAAAAAAGAATCCGAAAGGACGGACGCCCTCTCCGGCCAGACCAAGCGGCAGTACGCCGAGGTGGGACACCAACTCTACCAGAAACTTATCGCCCCAGTGCAGGACAAGCTCACCGCCGACCTCGTCATCGTGCCGGACGGCGTCTTGGGCTATGTACCATTTGAAGCGCTGTTGAAAGAAAAACCCACGCAATTCAGCAACTACTCCCTGTACCCTTTCCTCGTCAAAGACCACAGCATCAGTTACTGCTACTCCGCCACGCTGCTGCGGGAAATGAAGGAGAAAAAGCACAAACGGCAGCCCACGAAATCGCTGGTGGCCTTTGCGCCGTTTTTCGAGGGAGGCTATGAGAAGGCGGAAAGCAGCGTAAACATTGAGTTCGATACCCTCTCCAATGGGCAGGACACGGTCTTCGTCAGCGAGGTAGTGACCCGAAAGGAGTTCAAGGAACTCAAGGCCAGCGGCGAGGAAACCGCCACGGCAGCCAAGCTCTGGCGGGGCGACTACTTCCTCAACGCCTACGCCACCGAACAGCGCTTCAACGAGGCGGCAGGCGACTACCGAATCGTCCACCTCAGCACCCACGGCATCGCCGACGCACGGGTGGGCGACTATTCCTACCTCGCATTTGCGGAGCAAAAGGACAGCATTGAGAACGAGCTGCTCTACGTCCGTGACCTCTACAACCTTCAACTCAACGCCGACCTCGTCGTACTGTCCGCTTGCGAGACCGCCCAGGGCGAACTCCAACGGGGAGAGGGCATCATCAGCCTCGCCCGTGCGTTCGCCTACGC
>JBGSWN010000104.1:0-41842 GCA_041752395.1 Saprospiraceae bacterium
GCATCGCCCCCGGCTACGGTAATGTTGTGCTGAATCTCAAGGATGGCACTGAGGTGTTCGGGATGCTGACTGCCGAAACTGCCGAGGAATTGGTGCTGAAAACGAACAATGCCGAGCCGCTGAAAGTCCCGGTTTCAAGGATTGAAAAGCGGGAAAACCTGCCGTCGGGAATGCCGCCGATGGGCGAGGCGCTGAAGAAACGGGAGTTGCGGGATTTGGTGGAGTTTTTAAGTTCGTTGAAGAAGTAATGGATAATACCAGCGACCACCACTTATGTTTTTGGGTGGTGGTCGCTGATAATTTATCGGGTCAGATTCATTTCTTGTACTTCTTCTTTTCATTCCTTAAAAAGGTTTGACTCCAACCTTCATCTTCGAATCCTTCCATCACCAAACTATCTTTATTTAAGTCAACCAATTTAAATATCCAATCTTGCTCTTGGATTTGATTAAACCCTCCACTTTTCATTTGTCCCATTACTGAATATTTGCCCGGCTCATTAATTTCAATATTGATGGGGTAATATCCCGCATTACTTACCTCAATGCTTATAGGTTGTTGATTAAATGATGCAACTAGATTGGCCTTGCCTTCTAAATCCCCAGCTTTTCCTCCAAGTAAAACTTTATTTGAATAAATGGCTGCACTATAAAAAACTATCGGCTCTTTTGTTTGTAAATCCACGACTGTTAAATCTACTATAATGCCTTTGTCTATGTCACTTTTCTTTTCAATTTTAAACACGCTTCTGGAAGTTTGGCTATTTTTGCTGAATTTAAAAACTATTGAATCTCCATGTATCTCATAGTTTCCACTACCTTGTGAATCGCCCGTACAACTTCCTTGGTCGTATTTAAATTCACCATTTCTTTTTAATTCAAAGCAGCTCACCACGAAGTTTGGTTTAGTGCAAAAAGTTCCAGAATGGCTTTTGCAGGATGCCATGAATAAATAGAGAACTGCCCAAAGCGGTATTATATTTTTCATATTACAAGGCAATTTTCCGCCGCTCCCGCACCCCGCCCACAAACCGCTCCACCTCCCGCTTGCACCGCCATCTATGGAAAACTTCCCCGCCCGCCAGTGCAACCAAGCCAAGCCCAAGCGTTCCCCACCAAGCATAGCGCACAGTCATTGTATAGGATTCATAAAAATTGCGAACAACCAGAATTTCCAGCACAATGGTCAGTGCCGCCACGAAAAACAGCACCACCGCCATCGCCCTCGTCTGACGAACCATCCAAGGCCGCATGGTGCGCAGGCATTTTTGAAGGAAAACGGCGCAGTCGGAATCGTGCGGGGCGATGCGGAGCAGTTCCCGCAGCACATGCTCGGTTTGTTGCAGTTCCAGCAGGTTGAAATGGGAGGCCGCCTTGCGGAAAAGCGAGTGCTTGAAAACTTCCCTACCATTGAACTCCGGCAGGTTTTCCATCACACTTGTTTCCACGACCACATCGGCCATGAGCAAGTGTTTTTGCCAAGCACCAATTTCAAAAAGTGCATCCGTGTAGGCCAGCAATAACTCAAAATACTCCTCAAAATCCAGCCCACGGATGGCGGCCTCATTTTTTTCATAAAAACGGATGACACACCGCCAGTCTCCCGGCTCAATCGCCCGAAAGTCACGGTACTCCTTGGAATGGTATGTTGATTGCGAAAGCATTTTGAGACATTAGATTTGAGACATTAGACATTAACAAGAGACAGGAGCATTCTTACTCACCGTCTAAAATCTAATGTCTAATGTCTATTGTCTATCCGATAAATCACCGGCTTAGAGGGGCTTGCGTCCATCTCCAAACTGGCGATTTGCAGGTTCAACAAATATAGTCCGTCTTGGATTTCATTTTCAACGAAAATCATCTCCGTAATGGTAGAATTTTTTCGGATTTCGTCGGCTGCATGGCCATAGCGCCAGAAAGCACGGTGCGAAAGTAGCTTTCCGCCGTCCTCCTCCCGGTCCACGCTGGGGAGGTCGAGGAGCAGGTGCTGGATACCGCAATGTACCAGCCATTCCACGGCCTCGTGATGCAGGTAGGGCGGGTTAGTGCCCGAGTATTTGGCCGTGAGCTTTTGGTTGTCGTTGGGGAGGGTACGGAGGATGAACGCCTCCACTTCGCCCGGCTGCACCAGTTCTTCCAACTGTTTGCGCAGCACCACCCGGTCGCCATCGGGCATTTTGGTGGGGTAAACCGTCGCCAATTTCGCCAGAAAATGAAAGCGCCACAGGCAGTCGTTGATGGTGAAACGCTCCGTCGAAATATGCCCGACGCATTCTGTGTGCGTGCCGTTCCCGTGCGGGTTGAGGCGCAGGTTCATGGAGTTCACAGGGCTGCCAAGCGCCGTTGAGCAGACAAAATCGCCAATCACATCTGGAATGAATTCGACAAGCGGCGCAAAGTAGGCGTTGGGGTTTTCGAGTCCATTCCGCAGCGGGATGGAGAGGTCGAGGGGTTCGTCGAGGTTGGCGGAGTAGGTCGTGCCGTTGTGTTCAAAATTAATATCCATTGCTTAGTTTTTAATCTTCAAAAGTCTCTAATTTTAAATCATCCAGCCACATCCCCGCTCGGCTGCCAGCGTTCCAGACAAAGATTTTGATGCTGTCAAAATCCTTGCGTGGTGCCTGAATGTCCATGCCCACCTCCGTCCATTGCCCCGGCTGCATGACCCGAAAAGGCCGCAGCGCCCGCTCTCGCACCACCTGCCCATCCTTTTCAAAACGCACCACCAGCTGCGGCATCCGCCACGAATCGTACTCCAAAGTCTCCCCGTAAAACCAGCCGCCAAAATGCAGCCAATCTTTCGGCTTCAAATTGGCTGGTCGGGGCAAAGTAATCGTCTTCGAATACTCCACCGTCGGGCTGGCCGCAGCCGACCAACTGACGCTGTGCGCAAACTGACGACTCAGGCCCACCGAATCATTAGCCGTCTCAAAATCAGTGGAATACAAAAGCTGGACATTCCTTTTTTTACCAAAAAAACCCTCCCTCGTATCCAGTAGCAGCCGGTCCGTTGGGTCGTTTTTTAGCTTCGCAAAAATGCGCCAATAGTACGCCCGGTTCATTGCCTCGGCCTCCCAAGGGCCCCAGTGGGCTTGGTAGGTTTGGAACAAATTGAGCGTCACGCAAGCCATAAGCAGTACAAAGGTGACACCTTTCAAAAAGGTGTCACCTTTTCTTTCAAAAGCCCAAACCAAAAACGCCGCCAGCGGAAATGCCAGCAACGGATACGACTGAACCATCGCCCGCTGCCCAAAAGCACCGCCGTACCACCAGATGTCCCAAGCGCAAACGACCCAGGTGTTGAGGAGGAAGAAGAGGAGAATGGCAGTGACTGGTGATTGGTGATTGGTGATTGGGTTGCCCCTGACCCCTAAAGGGGAACCTATTTGGGAAGATTTATAAGTATCATCAGCCACATGGGAGTATCGAGGATTTGATGGACTTGGTTCCCCTTTAGGGGTCAGGGGTAAACGCCAAAGGGGCAACAGCCCCAGCAGCGCAAACACCATCAACGGCGTGTAAACCAGCCAGCCTTTGCGGTAGCTGAAAAATACATCCACGAAATGCGGATGTAGGAAACTGAAGCCTTGGTCGCCGTAACTGTACACGAACCAATGGCCGCTCACGTATTTCCAATAAACCAATTGAACGCAGCCGATGGCCACCGTCACAGCGCCCGCAGCGAGTAGGTGTAGGTAGTTTTCTTTGAAAAAAATCAGTCGCTGGCGCAATGCGGCCATACTGCCCACGCCCCAGAGTAGGGGCACGATGGCGAACAAAATCTCCGTCGGGCGGACGAGCGCAGCCAGTCCGATGCAGGTGCCGAGGCCAATAGCGCCTCGCAATGTGGGCCGTTCATGCCAGCGGATGCTGAGGTGCGTGAGCAATGCCAGCAGCATGAACAGCCAACCGTGGGCATTGGCGGCGTCGAAGGTAGCGTAGTTGAAAAAATTGGTGCCGAGGGCAATGAGCAGCAGCACCCAGCCCACGGTCCGGTCGGGGAAGTAGCGGAGCAGCGTTTTCCGAAGGAAAAAAAGCCCCAAGATGGCCATGAGCACCCCGCCGAGGTGGATGGCTGCTTGGTACGGCAGGCTGAACCCGTCGGCAGGGTAATTGGTGAGCTTCGCAATGCTGTGGCCAATGGCAAAAAACGGCAGGTACAGCACGGCCATCCCCGACGAGTATTTCATCACCTGGTTGCCGTTTTCGATGGGAAAGGCTTGGTCTGGCGTGAAACTGGGTTGGTATTTTTCGATGATTTCTGGGAGGAAACTGACTTTTTTTAGGTCGTGGTAAATGAAGGTGGCCGGCAGGTAAAGGTAGTAGCCGCTCACGTCCCAAGCCAGCGTGGCCTCCGTGCCGGGGCGGGTGTAGCGGGGGAATGCCAGCGTGACCACGAGCAGCATCGCAGCGCAAAAACGGAAAATGGAAATGGAGAAACTGGATTTTTTATAAGTCATCGTAGCAATATTTCCTAAAAGGAATTTGCGAAAGTATCCCAATTCTCCAATAACTCAATAACCCAATAACTCACTCCACCTCTGCTCCCAGCAGCCACCGCTTGAACAACGGCGAGCGCACCGAACTGACGATGGTCTCCTTGGCGGATGGCGGGTCGAGCAGCAGTTTCACCCTCGATTTGGTGTGGGTGTGCATCTCCCGGATGCTTTCGATATTGACGATGAACTGGCGGTTGATGCGGAAAAACGACTGCGGGTCTGCAATTTCCTCCAATTTTTCGAGGGAATGTTGCACGGGGTAGCGCCGCCCTTCCTTGGTGACGATGAAGGTCATTTTGTCTTCGGTATACATAAATGCGGCTACCCGAAGCTCGACGAGGCGGAAGTTTTGACCAAAACGGATGAGAAAGCGGGGGTTGGGCCGCTCGGTTTGTGGGGCGGCCAAAATGCCGTGGGCGATGAGCTTCTGGTATTTTTCGAGGGCCTGCTCCAAATCCGCTTTTTTGAGCGGCTTCAAGAGGTAATCAATGGCGTTTACCTTGAATGCTTGCAGCGCATATTCACTGGAAGTGGCGGTGAAAATGACGGGTTTTTCCACCTCAATTTTTTCAAAAACCTCAAAGCAACAACCATCTGACAAGGTCACATCCATGAAAATAAGGTCTGGCATCGGGTGCTCGTTCAGCCAGCGGACAGATGCCTCGACGCTGTCCAGTTGGCCGATTATCTCAATTTCAGGATTTATTTCGTTCAAAATCAGTAAAAGCCGGTCGGCGGCATGGTAATCGGCATCAATAATCAATACGTTCATACGCAGTTGAATGAGTGGTTTAAAAAAGTTGTGGTTGCGAATCAATAGGAATAAGGTGGAATGTAGGGTAGGGTTCAGTTTCAATTTCGTTGGATGGGCAAACTAGGTTGCCCAATGGCAAGGAATTTTGCTGTTTTTGCCCAATTTGGACTTTTTACAAATAAATTTGACCCAGCCCGTGCAACCAATTTTTAGCCTGCTCCACCTACCAAAATATTACAAGGGGAAAAACTTTGGATGACTGACCTTCAGCAAAATATCCTGGACCGTTGCAAAAACGGGGAGCGCATTGCGCAGGTGCAACTGTACGAACACTTCAAAGGGAAGATGTTCGCCGTGTGCCTGCGCTACGCCAACAGCCGCACGGATGCCGAGGATTCCTTGCAAGAAGGCTTCGTAAAAGTGTTCCGGGACCTCCACCAATTCCGGGGCGAAGGCAGCTTCGAGGGCTGGATGCGGCGGGTCATCGTGAACGTGGCACTGCAAAATTTGCGCAAGCAAAAAGGCGGCCTCCAGTTCACCGAACTTGAAAACATGGCCTACAAAATCAGCGATGCCGACGATTCGGTGTTCGATGAAAGCGAAAAAGGGGCGGCGCTCATCAAATTGATGCAGAAAATGCCGACCGGCTTCCGCACCGTGCTCAACCTCTACGTGCTGGAGGAGTATTCCCACCAACAGATTGCTGATGAACTGGGCATCTCGGTGGGCACTTCCAAGTCGCAGTTGAACCGTGCGAAGGCGTTTTTGAAAAACCTGCTGGAAAAGAACCTTGCGGGTTGAAAAATGAAAATTGGGTTATTGAGGTATTGGGTTATTTATTAATCACACAATACCTCAATAACCCAATAACAAAATCAAAATGGAAGATAAATTACCTAACGACCGCTTGGAGGATTTTCTTCGGAAAAGCCTCGGCGACCACAGCGAGGAGCCGCCGGGCGATTTGTGGTCGAAAATAGCTGGGAATTTGGAGCCGCCAGTGGTGGTTCAGCCCAAACTGATGCCCATTCGGGGTGGTTGGTGGGCAGTGGCTGCTGCTGCGGCAGTGGTGGTCGGTTTGCTGGTGGGGCAGCATTTGTATTTTACGAGCAAAATCAACCAGTTGAGCAAAAAACTGGAGCAGAACGTGGAGGGCTTGAAGCAATTGGAGGAGGAGGGGAAAACGATGGATTTGCAGCGCAACGAAATGGAGCACGGCACGGCGTCAACCGAAGAAAACTCAGTTGCTCCGCAAAATGAAACAGTCGTAAATACTGGCGAAACGAAAGGTTCATACAAATTTGAGACACCTAATTTTATACCTAAAAATACAACAACACCTGAGACCAAATCCAATTTTACGAAGGAAAAAAAATCAGTAAAAATCAACAGTGGGGTTGAGCAAAAAATACCTGCAACGGAGAATTTGGTGCAAAAAAATCCCGCTTCTGACTTGGTAAATCAGTCGGAAAACAGTCCTGCCAAACTTGATGATGCAGCCGAACCCAAACTTGAATCCACGGAAAAACTGGCCGCTGAAAATGCGGATTTGCAGAAAGTTTGGTTTAAAAAATTGTCGCCACTTGACCTGCCAGCACTGGCTATCCCAGCGGTGGCAGCCCCGATAATACCAGCTGCAAAACTTGCCTCGACGCACTATGCCGTGGGCTTGAACACCATGCCGATGGCCACCAAAAGCACGGTGAAAGCTGTGCGGGAAAGAGGCCCGATGGAGAAGAAATCATTCCCGTTAAAAGAGGAAAAATCCAGCCAATCTTGGATGGCAGGTGCAGTTTGCGAAGCACAATTGGGCCCCAAACTTCGCATTGGTACAGGCATCAGCTACCGGAAATTGGATTTTCAAACGACCCATGAATTCGAATTCGATTTCGGGGACAGTAAGCATGGCGGCGGTCCGCACCAAGACCACGAACATGAGTTCCAATATAACCTGAACACGGCGGCGGGCACGGTGGAAATGGATGTTCGGGCGGAATCCGCTGAGCCGGCGATGAACATTCCAGACGACGAGAAAATAGCGGGCGAAATCACAACCAACCAGCAATTCACTTTTGTCAGTGCGCCAATTTATGCCAATTATTCCATTGGAAATGGGCGGCTTCGGGGGCTTTTGAAAGGTGGCATTTTGCTCAATTTTTTGAAGGAACATGATTTCAGCGTTGGTCAAATCCGTTCCCGTAATGATAAGTTCGACTTTTCCAAACGAGAAGGGCAGAAGGGGTCTCCAGCCAATCTTCAATCGGTGACGGTGGATTATATGGTTGGGCTCGGATTGGAATATGATTTATCGAAGCGGCTCAGTCTGCGCCTGGAACCCACGATTCTTGGATCGCTGGCGAGCAGAAGCTCCAACCCATTTGTCCAATCCTCCGAGTTCTCGGCAGGCTTGAATATTGGGGTGATGTATAATTTTTGAAGATAAATAAAATTGGTGCAACCCTGCTACCCATTTATCAACCTAAGTAATTATAAGGGCTGAGCTTTCAGTCGCCAATTAAATAATTCACTATCGAATAGAATTCCACTCAAACGCCTCGGTAAGAACCTTTTACCAGCGTCCTTTTTCACATCTGTTTTTAACCAAAAAAAGTTTTAAAAAATGAAGAATCTCATTTATGGATTGCTCGCAATGGGCATCGTGGCACTGGCGTTTGCCTGCCAAAAAGATAACGTGACCAGCGTTACCGATTCCGCACAACTGATGACCAGCATTGCCAACTCCACCGACAAACAGTCGGTCACTGTTGCGGAACTGCCTGTCAGTGTTCGGGAATACGTGGCACTTTCCTTCACGCCGCTTGAAATTGATGCGGCTTGGCGGGTGCGTGGCATGGGTTACGAAGTGGAACTCGAAGATGGCCAAAACCTCTACTTCCGTGAAAATGGCGGCTGCATGGGCGCTGGCCGTGGCGGCGGTGGCGGTGTTTTCCGCTGCATGAGGGGCGATACCGTGGACGTGAGCGAGCTGCCACAAGCTGCTTCCGACTACATCGTTGCGAATTATGCGGGTACGACCATCGTGAACGTGGTTTACAAATCCCACGGTGACCGGGCCGGCTATGCGGTGGAGCTTTCCGATGGCAACATCCTGCTCTTCAACGCTGCCGGGGACTTTTTCACGCTGTGCGGTGATTTTGATGGCGATGGCGATGGGCATGGCGATGGTCCGGGGCATGGCGGAGGTCACCACGGTGACGGCCCACATGGCAATGGCGATGGCCCACATGGCACCAATGGCGGCTGTGCTGCTGGCGACACCCTTGCCACAGCTGACCTCCCAACGGCCGCTGCCGATTACATCGCAGCTAATTATGCCAGTGAAACAATCAACGTAGTCGTGGTGAAACCGAGCGGAAAATTTGGCGTGGAACTTTCCAGTGGCACCGTGCTGCTGTTTGATGCGGATGGCGTTTTCATCAAAGAATGCGACGGCCAACCACAGGGAGGCCCGAATCACCACCATTGCAACGCAGCCATCACACTGACCGACTTGCCGCAGGCTGCACAGGATTACATCGCCGCCAACTATGCTGGCGAAACGGTGGAACGTGGCTGTGTGAAAAACAACGGCAACTATATCGTCCGGCTGTCAGGCGGTGCAAAAATCCTGTTCGACGCCGACGGCAACATGCTTTTCGATAGCGGCAACTGAGTTCTAAGTGGCAATTTGTATATTTCTTAAGCAATTGAGGAGGTAGGTGGTATTTTTACCACCTACCTTTTTTCACAAAAGCAAAATCAACATGAAAAAAATTGTGACACTCATTTTTGCAGTCGTGCTATTTTTATTTTCCTTCGGTAAAATAGTGGCGCAAAACCTGCCCGATGAAATGCACTTTTCAACCGACGGCAAGCGCCTCATCACGGGCGGAAATGTGGCCAGCGGTTTTTACGACGAGGCGGCCTTCCACAACATTGAGCTGATTTTCGACGAGCCAAACTACTGGACGCTGCTCACCAACAACTACCTGACCAGCACCGACCTGGGCGCCAGGATGGTGCTGAACGGCGATACACTGGCCAGCGAAGTGGGTGTGCGCTTCAAGGGCCAGACCTCCTATTCGCAATCGCAAAACAGCGAGAAAAAATCCTTCAACATCACCCTCGACTGGGCCGACCCCGACCAGAACATCGAAGGATACGAGACCCTCAACCTCAACAACTGTTTCCAGGACCCCTCGTTCATGCGGGAGCTGCTGTACCTGCACCAAAGCCGCAAGCACACCCAGTCGCTCAAAGGCAATTACGTCCAGCTTTACATCAACGGCGAGTACTGGGGGCCGTACCCCAATGTGCAGGCGCTTGACAGTAAGTTCACGAAGGAGTGGTTCCTCAGCAGCGACGGCACCCGTTGGCGGGCGCTGAAGACCATCGGTGGCGTCGGGCCGGGCGGCGGCGGCACGGGAGGGCCATTCGGCACGGGCTACTGCTCCCTCAATTGGCTCGGCACCTCTGACTCCTCCGAGTACAAAAAATATTATACCCTCAAAAAAACGAACAAAACCAACCCTTGGGAAGACCTGATCAACACCTGCGACAAATTGAACAACACCCCACTCACCTCACTTGAAGACACCATCAAAAACTACATGGACCTCGACCGGACACTCTGGTTTTTGGCCACCGAAAACGCCTTCGCCGATGATGATGGCTACATCTTCAAGGGCGGCATGGACTACTACCTGTACTGGGAACCTGAGACCAACCGGATTGTGCCCATCGAATATGATGGGAACAGCATCTTGGAACCACAGGCCGCTACCTGGGGGCCATTTTACAATCAGCAAGACGTGCGCTACCCGCTGCTCAACCGCCTTTTGGCCGTTCCGAAAATCCGCCAACGCTACCTGGCCCACCTGCGCACCATCATATCGGACGAGCTTGAACAGACGGATATTGAGGGGCAAATTGATGCTTATTTCAACATGATTGATGCCTACGTGGCTTCCGATACCAAGAAGATTTACTCGTACCAAGAATTTGTTGATGAAAAAAACTCACTGAAAACGCTGTTCCAAACCCGTCGAAACACCCTGCTCGGCAACAACGAGGTCAGCGCACAGGGCTTGGTGGTGAACAGCGCCGTCATGTCCTCCGCCAACGGCAATTGGGTTAGCCCGGATGCTGGCCAGCCTGCTACCATCATGGCGCAGGTGAGCGGTGCCCAAGGGGTGAGCACAGTGAACCTGCACTACGGTGGCGGGCTGGTGGGCAAATTTGAAACGACCGAGATGTTCGACGACGGCGCCCACAACGACGGGGCGGCTGGCGACGGGCTTTTCGGGGCAGAGATTCCGGCCTTCGGCAATGGCAGCTACGTCCGTTTTTATGTCGAAGCTGTGGTAAACAATGCGGCGAAGACGGCCACTTATTTTCCGAAGGGTGCCGAGTACGATGTGTTCATTTATCAGGTTGGCGTCACGCAATTTTTTGACAGTCAGGTAGTTGTGAATGAAATCATGGCCAGCAACCAAACCGCCGTGGCCGACCAAGACGGCGAATTTGAGGACTGGGTTGAGCTGTACAACAACGGTACGGACGCCGTTGACCTCAGCGGCTGGCACCTCACCGACACCTACTCGAATCTGTCGAAATGGACCTTCCCTGAAGGCACGAGCATCCCCGGAAACGGCTACCTCATCGTTTGGGCGGACGAGAATGGCAGCCAAGCGGGCCTCCACGCCAATTTCAAACTATCGGCGGGCGGCGAGTCGCTCTATCTCCTCGACCCAGATATGCGCATCGGGCAGGAAGTTATTTTCGACCAACAGACGACCGACAAGGGCTATGCCCGGATGCCCAACGGCACAGGTGACTTCGTCATCCAGGCGCATACTTTCTTCGCAAACAACGAGAATGGCGTGAATGCCACTGCATCCGTTGCGGAGCAAAACTGGTTTGAAATATACCCGAACCCAGCCAGCGGGATGGTGACGGTGCGCAGCTCGGCCATTGCGCCAGCACCGATGCAGGTGTTCAATGCCTTGGGGCAAATGGTCGAAGAAAGGGTGTTTCAAAATTTTGCTAAACTTGATGCAAATGATTGGCGACCTGGTATTTATTGGGTCAAAATAGGGGAGACTGTAAGGAAATTGGTGGTGGATTAATGTGTCGCCGAACGCCAGTTCGGCGTTTATCCCTCCACCGAACTGGCGTTCGGCGGCACGTAAAAAGCCCGGCAGGAAAAACCTGCCGGGCTTTTGCAATTTTCAAAAACGTTAATATTATGCCTTCATCGCACCAACGTTTGCGTCGTTGTAGCGCTTTGTCACTTCTTGCCAGTTGATGACATTGAAAAAGGCAGCGACGTAGTCAGGGCGGCGGTTCTGATAGTTCAAGTAATAAGCATGTTCCCAAACATCGAGGCCGAGGATTGGCGTACCTTTTTTATCGGCCACGTCCATCAGCGGGTTGTCCTGGTTTGGCGTGGAGGTGATGAACAATTTATCATCATCGGTGCAAAGCCAAGCCCAGCCTGAGCCGAAACGAGTTGCAGCGGCTGCCGAGAACTGCTTTTTGAATTCATCAAAAGACCCAAAATCACGGTCAATCGCTTGGGCGATATTGGTTTGTCCAGAAGGTTCGCCGCCACCATTTGGCGACATAACTTCCCAGAAAAGGTTGTGGTTGAAATAGCCGCCGCCGTTGTTGCGGATGGCGGGTGAATGTTGGCTCACGTTGGCCAAAATCTCTTCGATGGATTGCCCTTCGAGCGCCGTGCCAGCAATGGCAGCGTTGAGGTTGTTGGTGTAGGCAGCATGGTGCTTGTCGTGGTGGATTTCCATGGTGCGGGCATCCATGTGTGGTTCAAGTGCGTCAAAAGCGTAGGGGAGGTCAGGAAGTTGAAAAGCCATGATATATTTAGTTTTTTATGTGAAACCAGTCGGTGATTCGTTTTGTAAAATGGCTCACTGGCTGGCAAATTGGCCGCCAAGATAGGCAGGCTGGATGTCTATGGAATAACGTGGCAGGATTTTTTTTGTTTAATGTGGGGTTAAGATTTCGGACTTTTTGAAATATATTGCGCTTGTTTTTAAAACCTTGCCCAAATTTGATTCCAACCCTTATTTTTAAGTCATGAAGCTTTTTCTCCAACTCTCAGCGGTTTCGTTTCTACTTGCCTCGTGCTCAAAACCCATTTCACCTACCGACCTCCAAAAAAGCTGGCGGCTTTCCGAAGTGCTTTCCGTCTCATCCCCTAAAGCTGAAATGGACGAGGAACTTCGGGACAAAACGGAACGGGCGCTGGTAGCCGATGGCAATGTCATCAGCTTTTTCCCAGACAATACCTACACCCAACTGAACGGCTATTTGCTGGACGATGGTGCCTGGGAAATGCTGGGCGACCGAGAAGTGAAACTCGGCCAGCAACAACTAAAAATTGATAAAATCGAAACCATAAAAGGTAAGACTTTCCTCACGGGAAGTTTGTTGAAGCCGAAGGATGGACTGACTTTAAAACTCAAATGGACGGAAGATGCCAAGCCATTAAAGAATTTCAAAAAAGACCCGTTTTATCCAGTGAACAACCGATGGCGCATCAAGCCGAAGCAGCCCGAAGACCCAGCCCAAATCAAAGAGCGCCTGCTGAATTACTTGCTGCATTATGCTTTGATTCTGAATGCCAGCCTAGAGCGGAACACCGATGTGGTCTCATTTGCCCATTCGATGGGCATCGTGAAAATCTATCGGGGTGGCATCGGCGCCATCCCTTGGGAAAAGGTGAAACAAGACTGGATTGATTGTTTTTACGATGCAGCGGATGCCGAGCAGGCGTACCAGCTTTTCAATGCGCAATTGGGGAAAGGAGGTTTTAATGGTGCAACTACTGGAAAATGGGTGAAGGATGATTACCAGATTTTGATGGCCATATATGACAAAATGAAGGCCGAATAAGTGGTCATTTTTTATAAAAAAGCTTGCACCAATTCCTCCCACTCGTCTTCCACGCTTCCCGTAAAAACAGGCTTTCCCGCTTGCCTGTACCAGTAGCCAGCGTTCCATTGGTCGCCTTCTTTTCGATGCATATAGGCATGTAGCCAAGCGCCGTCACGAGTATGTATGTCTTGCGCAATATTGTGGGCGGCTTCCCAGTCGCCTTGTGCATCGTGCCAGAGTGCGGCGAGTAGGGGATTGTCGGCGGGCGGGGTGGGGGAGGATTTGAAGTCATTGAAAGACATTGGACTCTTTTTAAATTAACTATTTTGATGTAAGTCCTTTTGTCATATTGAATCTGGCTAGACTATTTCTTACTAATTTACGAAGAGGGAAATTAGCTGGGTCACAGAATGCTTCAAAAACAATATTTACTGGATAAATCCAATTGTACCTAAAAAACCAACTTATTTCTTTGAAAATAGAAGGCAAATCGTATTGTTCCCAAGCTTTCCATTTTCCATCTATTTTTATCCTGATTACTTCGCCAACGTAGGCGATTGTGCCGTCCATCAAAATATCTTCTCTTTCTTCAACGCTAATGTCTAAAGCCTTACTTGTGATAATATCAAGTGAATTTAATGAATAATCCAATTTGGCTTTTGGTACATTTAATACTACACTTAATTGCTCTTGAGCCTCTTCAATGTGTTCAATTAGGCCTTGTTTAAATTTTGAATAATGCAAAAACCAATGTAGCGAACTTCCCAATCCCAGTTCATGGTACCGCCTTTTGGTTTTCATGGATAAATACCATTGTTCGAAGACAACTTTAGAATAAATATCAGACTTGTCAGGATATCCAAAATCACCATGGACGTAAAGAATATTGCCATCTGATAAATTATAAACTTCATTTTTTTGAAAGTCCACCCAGTTGAAAACACTGCTTTTTATTGGGTCAAACATTGCTCCATGCTGTATTATCTCCTTTGTTTCCTTTTTTGAAAGCCTTCTTTTATTTAGTCTTTTTGGTTCCATTTTTATCCAAGTAACAAAAGCCAACAACGAGTTTGATGGCCCGATGTTGGCTTTTATTATTAAAACAATCCACTTATATTCCCCTCCGCATCAATATCTATATTCTCCGCACTTGGGTGGTCGGGCAAGCCCGGCATCCGCATCATCTCACCCGTAATCGGCACAACGAAATTAGCTCCCGCCGCAATCTCGATTTCCCGCACGGTGATGGTAAAACCAGTGGGGCGACCAATCAAGGCTGGATTATCCGACAGCGATTTTTGGGTTTTTGCGATGCAAACAGCAGCGCCAGATAGCCCTAGTTTTTCGATGCGCTTGAGGTGGATTTTTGCTTCGGCGGAATACTCCACATTGGCAGCGCCATAGACTTTCGTGGCAATGGTTTCAATCTTCTTCTCAATCGGCCAAGCCCAATCGTACAGCGGCGTGAACTTGCTGGTCGAGCCTTCTGCTGCTTCGGCAACGGCATTGGCGAGTTCGATGGCACCTTCGCCGCCTTTCGCCCAAACCTCAGCGACCACGGCCTTGAAGCCCATTTTCTCGCAGCGGTTTTTCACCAAAGCAATCTCCTCGTCGGTGTCGGTCGTGAATTTGTTGATTGCGACGACGGCAGGAATGCCGTAAAGCCGGGTGTTTTCGAGGTGTTTTTCCAAATTCACCAAGCCCTTCTCAACGGCTTCTGGATTCGGCACGGTGAGCTGTTTTAAATCACCGCCTCCGTGGTATTTCAGTGCCCGGATGGTGGCTACGATGCACATCGCTTTTGGCGCAAGCCCAGCACTTTGGCATTTGATGTCCATGAATTTTTCAGCGCCAAGGTCGGAGCCAAAGCCCGCTTCTGTCACCACCCAATCGGCCAGTGAAAGGCCGGTTTTGGTGGCAATGACGGTATTCGTTCCCTGTGCGATATTGGCAAACGGCCCGCCGTGGATGATGGCCGGGTAGCCCTCCAAGGTCTGCACGAGGTTCGGCTGGATGGCGTCTTTGAGCAGTGCTGCCATGGCACCGTGCGCTTTTAAGTCCCTTGCGTAAATCGGCTGGCGGTCCATCGTGTAGCCGACGAAGATATTGCCGAGGCGGCGCTTGAGGTCAGTGATGTCGTTGGAGAGGCAGAGGATGGCCATCACCTCCGAGGCCACGCAGATGTCAAAGCCTGTTTCCCGTGGGATGCCGTTGCCAGTGCCACCGAGGCCGATGATGATTTTGCGGAGCGACCGGTCGTTCATGTCCATGACCCGCTTCCAGAAAATCTGGCGGGGGTCGAGGCCGAGGCTCACTTTTTTGCTCTGCAAATTATTGTCAATCAGCGCCGAGAGTAGGTTGTGCGCTTTTTCCACCGCCGAGAGGTCGCCCGTGAAGTGCAGGTTGATGTCCTCCATCGGCAGCACTTGGGAGTAGCCGCCGCCCGTTGCGCCGCCTTTTATCCCGAACACTGGGCCGAGCGATGGCTCCCGCAGCACGACGCAGGTCTTGCGCCCGGTGCGGTTTAGTCCTTGCGAAAGCCCAATGCTGACGGTCGTTTTGCCCTCACCCGCCGGGGTGGGGGAGATAGCCGTCACGAGAATCAGCTTGCTTTTTTTGATTTTCTCCTCGTTGATGAAGCTAAGTGGCAGCTTCGCCTTGTACTTCCCGTAGAGGTTGAGGTCGTCGTGGGAGATGCCGAGCTGGTCGGCGATTTGCTGGATGGGCTTGAGTGTTATCGTCCTTGCGATGTCGAGGTCTGTCATAATCTGGTTAGGTTGATTTCGTTTGAAAAAAATAAGGCTGGACTAAGCCAGCAAGTCGGCTGCTAATGTAGGTACTTATCTAAATAAAACAAGGAGTACTCCCGAAAGAGTACCCCTTGTTTTAGCAAACAAATGCCAAAGATTGATTTGGTAAATTATTTAGTAAGTACCAACCTGTTCACTGCCGTGCCGCCACCCACTGTTGTTTTCAACATGTAGATGCCCGAAGGCTGCTGAGAAAGGTCGAAGCTGAAGCGATGCTGGGCGGCGTAAGCCTGGTCACGGGCCACTTCCTTGCCAGTGACATCCAATATTTTTACATCAATTGCTTCAATTGCGCCCAATTCGATTTGCACCACAAACATGCCATTAGTTGGGTTTGGAGAGATGGACAGCGCCTTGAGGGATTCGATGCCACGAACGCTCGAAACTACGGCCACCGTTGCCGATGAGGTGCATCCGTTTACATCCGTAACAACCACTGAGTAGTTGCCAGTTGGAAGATTGCTTGCCGTTGCAGTAGTCTGCCCATTTGACCAGAGGTAGGTGTAAGGAAGTGCACCGCCTGTGGCTGAGGCCGTTGCAGTGCTGTTGCCATTATCCACCACCGTTACCGAAGGGCCTTCTGCTGCGAATACAACAATCAGAGAATCTGTGGAAACGCTGCAAATAGAAGCGATTGGGGCATTGGCGTTAGAATAGGCCACACTGCGGATTACCCAAGGGCCTTCCAACACTGGAAGCATGTTGCTGCTCAAAACACCGTTCAAGTCACTGTTGTAATCCTCGGTAAGAGGTGCGGCAGTAAGTGTAAATCCACCAGCCACACCTCCCGTGCCTCCAAGTTCATCGCTGAACGCCCAGCCATGCCCACCTGTACCAGGAATGTCTTCCGTTCCATCCGTTGAAACTGTGATAGTAGCGTCAGGGCCGCAAGCTATCTGTGGTACCGTGCTAGTGAGTTCACCAGCAGAACATGGTACTAGAGGGCAAACTGCGCCACCGAGGCAAGTCAATGCTGGAAACCCATTATCCACGTCAATGTTTGGGCCACCACCACATTGGCCAGCTTCGTTAACAACGATGAGGTAAGTGCCATCTTCGGAAGCTGTCCAGGTAATGGTGCATCCATCACCATCGCCAGGGCCAAAGGCGTCAATTGCACCACTCGGTGCGATGATGGTAAATTCGGGCACCCAACTGCCTGCGCCTGCGCCATTGCACATACTGAATGCATAAGTTCCTCCAGCGATGAAATTGTCAACAGAATATGCTTCAGAAGCCCAAACCTCAAAGGCTTGGATTTCATTAAAAGGGCATCCTGTGCCATCATCACATGGTGCGCCACCGAACGTGTTGTTGAAATCTATCCAACCACCAGTGGGGGATGGGTTTAGCCATACTGTGCAAGAGTCGGCATTTCCACCGCCAAAGGTAACTATCGTTTCCCCTTGAACTTGGCATCCATATCCATCTGTTGCAACCACGGCTGCTGTATCACCCTCCATAAAACCGGTAGCAGTTTGGGTGGTTTGGCCATTTGACCAATCGTAGCTTGGGTTTTGGGCTGGATTGATGGTGTTGGCAGTTACGGTTCCGTCTCCATTGTCATTGAGGTCAATGGTGTACATGTCAGAAAAAGTAATGACCATTGAGTCAGCAGACAAGCTGCAAAGTGTATTGAAGGCATCATTTGCATTGGAAGAAACTGAGCTGTAGATGACCCATGTGCCAGCCAATGGAGCTAAGTTATTAAAGCTAAGGATTCCATTCAGGTCAAAATCAAATTCAAAGGTATCCGGAGCGCCAGGGAGAATAAAGTTGGCTTCAAGGGCACCAGTACCGCCTTGGCTATTGCTGAAGAACAGTCCATGTGTTCCGCTAGTTGGGATAGTTGGTGTGCTATTTATCGCAGTAATCGTTTCAAATGCGCAAAGTGTGTCAACGGTGGCTGACAGAAGGGTTCCTGCCTCACAACCTGTCTGGCAGGAAGCACCTGTAGTACAAGTAATCGCTGGGAAGCCGTTGGGTGTACCTGTGTTGCTGCCACCACCGCATTGTCCAGCTTCGTTGATGACAAGTAGGTATTCTCCGGCCTCAGATGCTGTCCACGAGATGGCGCAGCCAGTACCAGGGCCAAATGCATCCACAGCACCACTGGGTGCAATGATGGTGAATTCAGGCACCCAAGTACCAGCGTTTGGGCCGTTGCAAACGCTGAATTCGTAAGTGCCACCCTGCATAACGCCCGCCAAAGCATAGGCTTCCGAAGCAAAAACTTCGAAAGCTTGGATTTCATTGAAAGGGCAGCCTGTTCCATCGTCACATGGTGCGCCACCGAATGTGTTGTTGAAATCTGTCCAACCGTTTGCCGGGGTAGGTGCTAGCCAATCAAGGCATTGTGCATTGGCATTTGTCAACGCAAATCCGGTAATCAAGCTTACCAGGAGAAATAAGGTGGTAATGTTTTTTTTCATTTTTTTAATCTATTTTGGTGATAAGTGGCGCAAAGTAGCAATTGGTTTTGATTGCAGCACTACTTCTTCCAGATCGTTTTGTGACTCGAAAAGAAAATTGTAACCTAAAAGTCAATTGGGGATTATGGTATTAAAAATCAATTCAATGAAATACCTGTTCTTTTTCGGGGCGGTGCTTGCTACTAGTTTTATCGGTGCTCAAACTGATAACTTCGTCCTAGCGCCAAAGGCTTCGGTAAAACTAAGCCCATCGCCAAAAACGACACGGAAGCGGGTCGGCTCAAAAACCGTCGGGTCGAGTGCAAAATCAAGTAGGCTTCTTTTTCCCACCTCATTGCGGAGCAAAAAAAGCGGCAGCCGCCCCGCCTCGGGACAACTGCCGCTGTGAAATCAAGCTGACTTTTCAGCCGCTTGCCTAGTTTTTACTGATTACCAGCTTCTGTTCGTGGCGTTCGTTGCCCACTTTCAGGCTGACGATGTAAATGCCGTTGCTGATATTGTCGAGTTCGATGCGCTCATTGACGTAGCGCACTGTTCCGAAATCCTTGCGCATTACTGCTTGGCCAAGGTTGTTGTAAACGACCATCGTTACTTTTTGCGCCTCTGGAAGTTCTGCCAATTTGAAGTTCACCTCCCTGCTAGCAGGGTTTGGTGAAAGGCTGAACTCAATTGCACCGCCAAGTTTTGTATTGCCTGTCGGCAATGCCTTGTCCACAACCACACTGCCTGCTGCGCCCGGGTTCGGGTCGCAAGAAGAGGGTGATGGTTGGCCGCTCCAGTTTCCGTTGACTGCCTCCAATGCGTTGTACAATGCAGTGGCGTAAACCCCAGACTGCGCACCGCCCAGGCTCAGGTTTCCTCCCAAGTAGAAGTTCACCAAGTCCAACAAGCCACCCAAATTGTATGGGTAAAGGTGCTCAACGCCCTGGGCATCAAATACCCGCAATTGGCAAGTGCCGTTGCTGCATTTTTTGAGGTTTTGGTCTATGCTCAGGCAACCAAGGCTTTGGCTGCGGATTCCCTGCAACGAAAGGCCATTGTACTGCATGTTGTAACGGATATTCAGCATGAAAGCAATGGTGTTGGCTGCCAAGCTGTTCTTCATGCCACCTGGGCCTGCCGGGTTGCAACCTAGGCAATTCGTCTGGTTACAATTGGCTAGCACGTCAGGGAAACCCATGCCGGGAAGCAAATCTGCAACACACTGCGCTTGGGTCAGCGTCAAGGATCGGTTTCCACCACCAATCTTGAGCGGGCCGAAGTTGTCCAGCAAAGTCTGAATTACCGAAAGGTTAATTCCGCTTTCGTTTGGTGCATCGCTTTGCAGCCCCCAACCCATTTGTGAGAAAGTATTGAGCGGCTGGCAAGTGCCGGAGTAGGTTACGCTGCAAAGCTCAGGGAACTCGTTGCCGCACTGGTCGGCGATGCGGAAGTAGAAGGTACGGCCAAACGTAAAGTTGCCATCGCCGTCAGGGTCCTCGCAATCCCAAAGTGCGGACCAACTGTCCAGCGAAACCACGAGGTCTTTGCCACTGCAAAGGTCATAGAAACCACCTGCCACCAAGAGTTCCTTCACTTTTGAAGTGAAGTCATAAGTGCCAGGGCATGGCACTTCATCAATGCAGCTCAAATTGGTCACGTTCACGCTAGGCACATCGGTGCTTCCATTGCCAGTTGGGCAAACTCCCACAGGTGGTTGGTCGTCATTGATGTAGTAGGTGAAAGTCCATGGATGGCTGTTGCCGCCACAATCAATGTAGAGGTAAGTGAAAGTGCGGATACCGCTGCAACCAGTTGCGTTTATTTCTTCGTAAACTACTGGGCCAGTAGCCAAGATTTCCTGACCACAAATGTCATAAATCGTTGGCGGGATTGGCGCCTGTGCGTAGTCAAGACAACCCACATAATCCGTCACATCCGGGTAAACGTAGAAGTCGGAAGTATAAAGGAAGTTGAAGGTTTTGCTCCAAGTATGGGTATTTCCTTCGCAATCCTTGTAAGTCCAAGTGTAGGTGCGAATGCCTTCGCAACCACCATCATTGGGCTGGCTGGTGATGACCGGGCCGATTGCGTTCAGCAATCTCCCACAATTGTCAAAAACAACGGGTGGAACTGGCTGCTCCGCATTGAGCGGGCATTCAACGTTCACTGTTTCGCTAGCTGGAATACTGAAATCCAAGTACTCAATATGGTAGTTGAAACTCCAAGTCGCTGAATTATTGGCGCAATCCGTGTAAGTCCAAGTGTAAAGACGGTCACCTTCGCAGCCGTTCTTAGGGGTCACACTGGTCAGTAACGGTATAATCACCAACCCACAAGCATTCGTCACAACAGGCGGGGTAGGCACCACGTCTGTTTGATCAGGACATGCTACCGTAGCGCCACCGTTTGCAGGCACGCTGAAAGGAGCAGGGATTACGGTGTAAACAAAGCTCCATTGCGCCGTATTTCCTTCGCAATCCGTGTAGGTCCAAGTGTAGGTGCGGGTGCCTGCACATACGATTGGGTTCGGGTTGTTTACAATGACCGGACCAGTTGGCGTGATTGGCTCACCACAGTTGCTAAGTACCGTTGGAGGTGTTGGCTGCACCGCAAGGCCGGGGCATGAAACGGTTGCAGAGCCATTGGCAGGCACCGTGAAAGGGTTGCGCTCGATGGTGTACACGAAGCTCCAAGTCGCTGTATTTCCTTCGCAATCCGTGTAGGTGTAGGCATAGGTGCGAGTACCTTCACAGCTCAGCGGGTTCGGGTTGTTGGTGATGACTGGCGCCCCCGGCGTCAGTATTTCACCACAATTGCTCATAACAACTGGCAGCGCTGGTGCTACCGCCAATGCTGGGCAAGCCACCGTTGAAGCACCATTCGCTGGCACGGAGAACGGGTTGCGCTCGATCGTGTACACGAAGCTCCAAGGATGTGAGTTTCCTTCGCAATCGGTGTAAGTCCACTGGTACGTCCTTGTGCCTTCGCAAGACAATGGGCTTGGGCTGTCAACGATGGTTGGGCCAGTCGGCGTCAGTGTTTCACCACAATCACTCATCACGGACGGCGGCGTAGGCTGTGTTGCTTGCACCAAACATGCAACTGTGGCAGCACCATTCGCTGGAACCATGAAATCGTTCCGCTCAATGGTGTAAACAAAACTCCAAGGATGCGTATTGCCTTCGCAATCAGTGTAGGTCCAAGTATAAGTTCTTGTTCCTTCACAGGCAATTGGGTTCGGATTGTTGACGATTGTCGGGGCAGAAGGCGTCAATGTTTCACCACAATTGCTGGTAATCACTGGCGGCGTAGGCAGGGTCGCCAACGCAGGACAGGCAACCGTTGCTGCGCCGTTAACAGGAACGGTAAAGTCGTTGCGTTCTATCGTGTACACATAACTCCACACCTGTGTGCTTTGCGCAGTCATGTAAGTCCAGGTGTAGGTGCGGGTACCTTCGCAGGTTAGCGGGTTTGGGTTGTTCGTGACAGTTGGGCCAGTTGGAACCACGGCCATATTGCAATTGTCCAAAACAGTAGGCGGCATTGGCTGCATGGCAGAGTTAGGGCAAGCCACCGTTGAATCACCATTGACTGGGACTAGGAAAACACCGCAGCTTGGGCCAGGGCAATAAACGCCTTGGAACTCATAAGAACCCATATCAATCAATGCACCGCCAGCGATGGCATCGAATTTCCGGTTGAGGGCGTCTCGGTCCAGTAATGTTGAGTTGGCTGCATCAATACCAGCATCTATGGCTGGTGAACAGGCCTGCAAACGCAAGTTGCCAACCGTGGTAGGTGCTGTGTTCGGGTCTGGTTGCGTAGTGAAAAGTGGGTCGCTGTTCAAGACTCCCGTACAGGTGAATAAGCTTGGGCAACCTCCTTGAACGATGCTATTGTCCAAAGTGTGTGAACTGCCATCTGGATCAACCCCGACGTTGGTGTTGTTACCCCAAATAATGCTGTTTTTCACGGTAACTGCCGAGCTATCGGCGTACAAACCTCCGGCAACTACTGTCCCCTTATTTCCGGAGAAACTGCAATTGGTAACCAATGAGGTGGTAGAGCGGTTGTTGTTGAAGCTCAATCCGCCTCCCTCGCTGGCCGCATTGCCAGAGAAAACGCTGTTCGTTACAATTGGCGAAGCGGAATAGCTGCTCATTCCACCACCATCAAATGCGGTGTTGGCGGTAAAGCTGCAATTGATTACGGTTGGGGAGGAACCTTGGTAGTTGAACATACCACCACCGAAATGATTGGCGGCATTCCCTGTAAATTTGCAGTACCGCACCGTTGGGCTACCAGCGTTGTTGTACATCCCACCACCGCTTTTTTCTGCGTTGAGATAACTACCTGCAGCAATATCATTTGCATTACCAGCTGTAATAGTGAATCCATCTAGGATAGCGGAAGCGGTCATGCCTGAACCTTTCACCACGCTGTAGCTATTGTCGGCATTTCCGGCTGCGCCAATTTCACCGCTGAGGATGGTCTCATTGGTGACAAAATTCCGAAGGTTCATATTGTAGCTAGGCATCTCTGAACCATCGAGGCCGCCATAGATGGCGAAATTGTTTTTCAACACAAAGGAAATGGTGCGGTCGGCGCCAGTGGTTGGCTTGTAAGTGCCTTTGGCTACCCAAATCTCCGTGACACCTGGGCATGTATTTGCAAGTGCAGCTTGCAGGCTCGTATAGGCATTTGACCAAGAAATACCCGAATTTGCACCAGATGCATTGGCATTCACATAGAGAATATTGCCCGGAGGGCAACAGCCTTCATCTATCAAATTATCGCAATCATCATCAATATTGTTGCCGCAGATTTCAGTAGCCGCTGGGTTGACAGTAGTGCTATTGTCGTTGCAATCGGTATTGTCGCTGACGTAACCAACGCCGCATGAAACGCAAAAATTCTGTGGGCTATTTGGGTCACCGTAGGTGTCAACGTCTAGGTCACGATAACAAGTGACGACATTTGTGCCATAGCAAATTTCGAGTGCCCAGCTGGTTAATGAGCCTCCATCAGGCGCCGCTGCATCATTGATGGTGAGCGTCCAAGTACCTATCATACTCGTGCCGTTCAATGCCGAAAGTGGGGTAATGGATTTGTAAGTACCTAGCAGAGCAGGCGTTGTACTGTTGCACTGTGCCTCTAAATTGGCCGCCGTCAAGGTTGCCTGATCGTCAAAGCCCAATTGGAAATTGTCATTACTACAACCAAATGTGCTGGCTGGAACACCCGGCCTATCAAATAAGTTAATCACCGTGCCGCCGGGCGAAGTCAATGTCATGGCCACATCACCCACCCAAGTATGCGTTCCATTCAGGTTGATGACGTTGATATCCGAAATATTGCCACCGCATACTATTGGAACATCTATAGTTGATGTTACTGTGCCAGATTGAGGAATCGCTACTGGTAAGCTACTAATATCAAATATATTACAGACAATATTAGCGGTGGTGAAAGAAAATGCGGTGGAATAATTACCTATTCCGCAAGTGTTTACACCCCTTGCCCTCCAATAGTAGGTGGTAACTGGTAAAAGGCCAGTGGTTTGAAAGTTGGAGGCCGTGAGGCCCGTTGGGTTGGCTACGATGTTTGTGAAAGCAGTATCCAAGGCAAGTTGGAGGTCATAGGTTGCCACGTTGGCACTTGTGTTCCAGGTCAGCAATGGATTGACTTGGTTGGTGGCCATGTTGGCTGGTGTTAGCAGGGTCGGTGCTGTAGGAGAACCATTGAACACTTTAAGTGTCACACTCTTGCTGACGATGTTTGTTCCATTGACACCAGTAATGGTAATGGTGTAGTTGCCCGGAGCAGCAGCGCCTGTGTTCCCGATGGTCATTGTACTTGTGCCACCACTTGCAAGGATTGGGTTCGGGGAAAAGCTGACCGTCGTTCCGGCAGGGTTGCCAGTGGCGCTCAGCGTCAAATCAAAAGGAGTACCATTGGTAAGCGAATAAACCGCATTTCCAGGAGCACAAATAGTAGCGGAAAGTGGTGTTGGTGTTAAAGTGCAAGAAGCTGGCATGTCAAAAGCTTCCACACCATCCGTCACACTGCCGGTGCTACCTTGCGTAGCACTGAAACCCAAGCCACGGCGAGCGAAGACCTCCCAAATCCGGCAACGGTTGGCACCGCCATAAAGCGCTACATCCGCATTGAGAATGGCATTCCTTCCATCCACGAAACCGGGGCTACAAGGCTGGAGCGCCATTCCTTCGTTTACAAGGTTCATGGCAATGTCAAAACCAGCACCTTGGCCATGGTCGTCAATCATTGCCCAAGTCAAGTCCCAAATCATCGTTGCCCAAACATAACCAACACCGTGCGGTACAGCAGCGGTCTTGATGGTATTGTAGGTTGAGGGGTTGATGCTCATCAAAGTAGAGTAAGGTGTTGGCCGAATGCCAGGGCCGTTGGCTGGCTGGCCGAACAGGTAGGTGCCGATGCCCCTTGAGTCTGTGCCCAGGTCGCCGGCTGCCATAGTCGTCATCAAGGCATAGAAATCGCTCCAGCCTTCGCCCATCTGCTCTTGGTTGCCAAGGCAGCCAGCTTGGTTTGGGCCACCCGTGAAACGGTTGGAAATGCCGTGTGCATATTCGTGTGCAACCACCCCATTGTCGAGGGAGCCATCCTGGTCGGGGGTGGGGTTGGTGCCGATGTACATCTGCATCCGAGGGTTGCCACCATCGGCAGGGGTGGCAAAATTGGCATTGTTGGTGCCACCGCTATCTTGGCACTCGGCATTGACGTAGTCACTGCCAGCGCCGCCATTTCCGTAATTGTTTTCTTGAAAATTGCCATTGGCTTCATCGAAACCGTAAGCGTAGGCAAAGTCGTGTAGGAAATTGTTCCAATAGAAAAGATTGGTGACGGATGCGGGCCGGTAGGCGCTCGGCGGCTGTGTCAGGTCTATCGGGAAATCAAAAATCAAAGTGACACCACCATCGGGGCTGGAGCCTGCGTCGGGGGCGTTGTCGTTGTTGGTATCCGTGTAGGCATGGACGTTGTTGCCCTGGGTGGTGGTAAATTCTGGGCCTGCAGCGCCATTCGTGTCGTGCCATCCGAAAGGGGAGGCGGCACTGGCCGGGTCAGCCACCAATATCCGGCCATCAGCAGGTGGTGCTGGTGTCGTGTGGTTTGGGCTTTCCACTGGTTGTGGGTACACTCGGTACTCGTTGCCGATCAATAGGCTGAATGGTTTTTCCTCCGTGGTTTTAAGGAAGTCAAAATCCACGTCAAGGCTGGTCTGGTGTGGATGTTGTGGCGTGTGCTCGTGGTGGCAAGCCTCCGCCGATGGGCCGAAGTCGCAAGAAACCACGTAGTTGTTCTTGTCCAGCAGTTCGCCAGTCTCTGTGTCCATCCTTGCCTGCCACCAGTTTTGGTGGTCCTTGGTGTAGATTTCCACCTGCCAAGCAAGGCGCACTTGCTGTTTGTAGTTTTCAACGGGCTGGTAAACGAGTTGGACTTTGATGTCCTCGGCAGCTACCATTCCTTTGTCGAAAATGGTTTCCCGCAGTGGGCCGCTGTCGCTTTTTATTTGCATCAAAAGCCCTTTTTCAGCAATGTTCAATGCTTTCATGGCAGCATGAAGTGCTTGTTCGGGGGTCAGTTTGGGGAGGATTGCCTCCTGCCTTTTCTCCGCACCAATTGGCACGAAGCGACTGTTGAAGGTGAGCAGTTCATCGCCCTTCGTGACGTGAGCACCCAAGATGGCACCGTGCACAGGGATGTCCCCGATGTACTGCTGGAAATAGACGTGGGTTAGCCCAGTTTTTTTACTGAAAGTTTCAGAGGATACTTTCATGGCCGAAAGTTCAGCCTCATCAGGCCGTTCATCAGCTGACTTGGTTTGCAGTAATTGCTTCGCAACATCCGCCTTTGAGCGCACTTGAGCGCCCGCTGGCAGGACAAAGCACAGCATGAAAAGCAATACCCCAAGCTTTGGAGAATTGTAGATTGATTTTGATAGCATAGGAAATGATTTTGATAGGAGGAAATTGAAAGTTGGTTAAAATTTTAAAATGAGTTGGTTCAAAAAAAACACCCAAATCTACCTTCAGGTAGATTTGAATTTTTAAAGTAAACTCGATTATGGGAGGAGAGGAATATAGTGCTTTGTTGTTTTTTAAGTGTTTCTAGGATGAAACCTTATGCTCTTCATTCAAAAACCAAATTAACTGCCGCAAGTTACAACAACTATGCTAGTTACCTACAATTGCAATTCGAAAAAACAGATTTTTTTCAATTAGAATTTTTGTACCCCGCCTTTGGTTTGTTGGCGGTATTTTTTGCAGCTAAAACAAAAGTTAAATCTAGGGTGCAAACATCCCAGGCTGAAAATTTTGAAAGAAATCATGCCCCATGTCAGATAATTCCGACCTTTTCCTACCTTGTTTTTCTTTTTAAAAATCGGGTTTTTGTCTTACCTTAATTTAATGCACAAACAGTTTACAATCCTAGTTTATGGATGCCTATTCCTTGTTGCAGGTTGTCAGCAGCAAGCAACACCTGTAAAATTTAAGATTGGCTTTTCGCAATGCTGTGATGACGAATGGCGGGACGTAATGAACGGGGAAATGTACCGGGAGCTTGCACTGCATCCCGAAGTTGCCTTGGAAATGAAAGTCTCCGGCACTAACAGTGAAAAACAGATCAGCCAGATTCAGGAACTGATAAAATCGGGCATTGATTTGCTCATTGTTTCCCCAAATGAATCCAAACCGCTCACCCCGGTGGTGGAGGAAATCTATCGGGCGGGCATTCCCGTCATCTTGATTGACAGAAAAACAGACTCCGACCTCTACACCGCCTACATCGGAGCCGACAATTACGAAGTGGGTGAAACTGCCGCCAAGTACATCGCTAGCCAGATTGCCAACTCGGGCAAAGCCATTGAATTGCAGATGATGATGACCATTTCGCCCGCCGTTGAGCGCCACCGTGGGTTCGTGGATGGGCTGGCACAGTTCCCGCAGATCGAGTTGGTGGACAAAATCGAAGTCCCATTTGAGGTGAACACTTTGGAACAGTCCCTCCCCCAAACTTTGCGCAAGCACCCCGATGCAAATATCATTTTTGGGCAAACCGACCTGCTCGCCGAAACGGCCTACAAAATTGCCCAAAAAGAAGGCCGGGCCAAAGGCATGTTCTTCGTGGGAATAGACGGCATACCCGGCACTGGCCAGGGTATCCAAGCCGTGGAGGACGGCATCCTGAACGCCTCCATGCTCTACCCAACCGGCGGCGGCGAGGCCATTCAGTTGGCGCTTTCCATCCTGAACCACTTGCCCTTCGAAAAGAAAAACACCCTGCAAACCATCGTCATCAACAGCGGAAATGCCCGCATCCTCCACAACCAGATGAACAAGGTAAGCAGCCTCCAGCAGAGCATTGACCATCAAGTGAAGGGTCTCGAAGCTCTCCAATCCATCTACCGAAACCAGCGGGTCTATATTTTCGTGCTGCTGGCCAGTTTGCTGCTGGGGCTCGTGCTTGGTGCTTTTTTGTTGAAATCCCTGCGGGCAAAACAGGCCGCCAACCGCAGCCTCGAGCAGAAGAACGAGGAGATTTTGGCGCACGAGCGCCAACTGGTCGAAATGTCCGACGAAGTGCGCCGGGCTACCCAAGCCAAAGTGGATTTTTTTACCAATATCAGCCACGAGTTCCGCACCCCGCTCACCCTCGTGCTCGGCTTCACCGAAGACCTGTTGCCCTCGCCAAAACTCAGCCGGGACATGCAGCAGAGCATCGGCCACATCCGCCAAAACGCCTACCGGCTGCTGCGTTTGGTGAACCAGTTGATGGATTTCAGGAAAACAGAAAGTGGCCAGATGCGGCTTCGGGCCAGTGAGAACGACCTCGTCGGTTTTGTGAAAAACATCATGGAAACCTACAGCAAAACCGCCCAGCAACACAGCATAGACTTCCAATTGCTCACCATTACCGAGCAAATACGGGTTTGGTTCGATGTAAACATGATGGACAAAGTGCTTTTCAACCTCCTCTCCAACGCCTTCAAGTTCACGCCCAACCACGGCAAAATTCACCTCAACATCGCCGTGGATAATTTTGAAAACAAGGTGAAACTCTCCGTCGAGGACAGCGGCAAAGGCATGACGGAAACGGAAGTGGCGCATATTTTCGAAGCATTTTACCAAGGTGAAGAGCGCCAACTGACGGGCACTGGCCTTGGCCTTTCCCTCTCAAAAGCCCTTGTCGAACTGCACAGTGGCCAACTGTCGGTGCAAAGTACAAAGGGCAAGGGCAGCCGCTTCACCGTGACCTTGCCTTTGGGCAAAGCGCATTTCACCGAAAGCCAGATCGTACTGGAAAACGTGCAGGCATTTACCGCTGAAGAGTTTCTGTTTTTACCTGAAATGGACTCCGAGGAACTCGCTACTGACGAGCCAAATCCAACGACTTCGCAGCAAATCCTTATCATCGAGGACAATGAAGACCTCCAGTTTTTCCTTCGGAAAAAACTCGGCAAGTCCTACCAAATCATCTCCGCCACCAACGGCGACGATGGCCTCCAAAAAGCCTTCGAAACCATGCCCGACCTCATCATCAGCGACATTATGCTGCCCGGCATGGACGGGCTAGCCATCACCCGCAGCCTGAAATCTGACCTCCGAACCTCGCATATCCCCATCGTCATCCTGTCCGCCCGCAGCAGTATCGAGCAGCAAATAGAAGGAGCGGAAATCGGCGCCGATGCCTACTTGACCAAGCCGTTCAACATCCAGTTTTTATTGGCAAACATCAAGTCGCTGCTCCTCAATCGGGCAGTGCTGCGGGAGCGTTTTGCCAGTAAAATCGTCGCCTTCACCACCGACAAGCCCGAGCCTGAACTCCCCGAAACCACCAACCCGATTGACCGTGATTTTGTCAAAAAATTTGTCAAGTATATTGAGGAGCACCACACCCGGCAAGATTTCCAAGTGGCCGACCTCTGCCAAGAATTTGGCCTTTCCCGGTCGCAGCTCTATCGGAAAGTAAGCGCCCTGCTCGGCGAGAGCATCAGTGATTACATCCAAAACCTGCGACTGAAAAAAGCCGAGGAACTACTGCTGGAAGGCCGCCTCTCGGTAGCGGAAATCGCCTACCAAGTCGGTTATTCTTCGCCGGATTATTTTTCGACGGTGTTTCGATCTAGGTATGGGGTGGCACCTTCGGTGTTTAGGCGGCAAGGCGATTAGGGATTCAATTGTTTTGATAAGTTTCACTCAGATTTATAAAGTCATTCTCGAAACATGCAATTAATACTCACTGAAATTAGAAATATTATCGCCGAAGCTCGGGAGCGGGTGGCTCGTTCGGTCAATTTCGAACTGGTGGTGATGTATTGGAATATTGGTAAAGTCATTTTCGAGGAAGAACAGAAAGGTGAAAGCCGAGCCAATTATAAATCTTATCTACTACAGGGCTTATCTGAAAATTTGACAAAAGAATTTGGAGATGGTTTTTCAAAACGGCAGTTGGAGCTAAACCGCCAGCTTTATCTCACTTTCCCAATTGCGAACGCACTGAGTTCGCAATTGACTTGGACCCATTACAAGCATCTGATACGCATTGACGACGACCACAAACGCCAGTTCTACATTGCCGAAGCCACGAAAAACAGTTGGTCGGTACGGCAATTGGAGCGGCAGGTAAATAGCTTGCTCTATGAGCGTTTGCTGATAAGCCAGGACAAAGCGGCTGTTTTGGCCGTCGCTCAAGGTGAAATGCAGACAGTTGACCCAAGACAGTTGATAAAAGACCCGACCGTTTTGGAGTTTCTTGGCTTAAAACCGCAGTCATCCTATTACGAACAAGATTTGGAAGCGGCAATCATTACGCACTTGCAGGATTTTTTGCTGGAACTGGGCAATGGTTTTTCATTTGTCGCAAGGCAAAAGAGAATCCAAATAGACGGCGATGAATTCAAAATTGACTTGGTTTTTTACAACAGGCTGATGCAGTGCTTTGTGCTTTTTGACATCAAAACTGATAAAATCACGCATGGCGACATTGGACAAATCCAGATGTACGTCAATTATTATGACCGTGAAATCAGGGAGGATTTTGAAAATTTGACCATTGGCGTCCTACTTTGTGCCGATAAAAACGATGCCGTCGTTCGCTTCACTTTGCCCGATGGCAACAAGCAAATTTTTGCCAGCAAGTACCAGTTCTACTTGCCCACCGAACAGCAACTGCTGGAAGAGATGCAAAAAGAAGTGGACAGGTTTTTTGAAAAAGAAAAATGAGGTCAACTATTCCAAACTGAAGGGTCTTGATGCGCTAACCCAATACCCAAACCATGCAACAATTCCCCCAACCCCATGCAACAAAACCAAAGACAACCTCAATCCATATTAATTTTTAAATTTTACAAAATATTCTTTCACAGGACTTTAGCTACGCAAAACAACTTGCAACAATCTTAAAGGTAATTTGGGATAAACGTGAAACCCACAGCTAGTTGCCAGCAGTAGTTTTGTCGCATTAAATGGTAAACATGAATCACCGCAAGATTTTCTTTTGGTCAATTACGGTGGCCTTAGCCGGTTTTCTGTTCGGCTTTGACACGGTCGTCATCTCCGGCGCCGACCTATCGCTACAAGCCCTTTGGCCGCATGGCGACCTGTTTCACGGCTTGGTCGTCATGGCCTCTGCTCTTTGGGGTACCGTGGTGGGCGCCATTTTCGGCGGCATCCCCACCGATAAAATAGGCCGCAAAAAGACCCTGTTCTGGATTGGCATTTTATACTTCGTCTCAGCAGTCGGTTCCGGCATGGCCAGCGACCCTTGGATTTTTGCATTTTTCAGGTTCATCGGCGGCCTTGGCGTGGGCGCTTCCACGATTGCCGCCCCGGCCTATATCTCCGAAATCGCACCTGCCAAGAACCGGGGCAAGTTGGTGGCACTTTACCAGTTCAATATCGTCTTCGGAATCCTCGTGGCCTTCCTTTCCAACTTTTTGCTGAAAGATATTGGAGAAAACGCTTGGCGCTGGATGATTGGCGTAGAAGCCATCCCTGCCTTTGCTTATATGATAATGGTGTTGACCGTTCCTGAAAGCCCACGTTGGCTGCTTGTGAAAAAACACGACAAGCAAGCGGCTGCCAAAACCCTCCGCCTCATTGACCCAACCATGGACGTGGAGGCTGAGATGAAAACCCTCCTCGCCGACCACGAGGTAGTGGACAAAAGCGAAACAATTTTCGTTCAGAAATACCGGTTCCCGCTGATGCTGGCTTTTTTAGTCGCCTTTTTCAACCAGTTTTCAGGCATCAACGCCTTCCTGTACTACGCCCCTCGCATCTTCGAAATTGCTGGCTTGGAAAAAAGCGCCGCTTTATTAAGTAGTGTGGGCATCGGCGTCACGAACCTCATTTTCACCCTAATCGGCCTATCGCTCATTGATAAATTTGGTCGAAAACAGCTCATGTACATCGGTTCTGTCGGCTACATTATTTCGCTTTCGTTGGTAGCCATCACCTTCGCCATGGGCATAAAAGGAATGGCCGTCCCCATCTTCCTTTTCCTCTTCATTGCCTCGCACGCAGTAGGGCAGGGAGCGGTTATTTGGGTGTTCATTTCAGAAATTTTCCCGACCCACCTTCGGGCAAGTGGGCAGGCATTTGGTAGCTCGGTTCACTGGGTTTTGGCAGCAGCCATCCCATCGGTTGTCCCTTTGCTGTTCAACAGTATCGGCGCAGCCCCAGTGTTCGCATTTTTTGCATTCATGATGGTGCTTCAGTTAATTTGGGCATGGCGGATGATGCCAGAAACGAAAGGGGTTTCCCTGGAGGATTTGGAAAAACAACTGGCCATCAAAAGATAGTTTCATACTACCATTTTAGTGAGCATTAAGCGTTTCGGGAATAAACATTCCCGAACGCTTTTTTCAAAAAAAACAACCATGTCCACACCCACCATCATCTGCTTCGGCGAAGTCCTTTGGGACTTGCTGCCCTCCGGCAAAATCGCCGGTGGGGCACCCATGAACGTCGCTTTTCACGCCAATCAATTTGGCCTAAATTCCAAAATGATTAGCCGTGTTGGCCACGACGAACTGGGCAACGAACTCCTCGATTTTTTAAATCAAAAAGGCGTTTCCACCCACCTCGTTCAAACTGACCATACTTTTTCCACTGGCACTGTCAATGTCGTTTTGGATGAAAAAGGCTCGCCCAGCTACGACATCGTACAGCCAGCAGCCTGGGATTTCATCCATCCAGACAGCGAAATGCTGGATACCGTCAAGGAGTCCGATGCCCTGATTTTTGGCAGCCTCGCCTGCCGCAGCAGCCGCACCAAGCGCACCCTCCTCGAACTGCTCGAAGTCGCCCCGCTGCGGGTGCTCGATGTGAATCTTCGGCAACCGTTTTACGCAAAAAGCCTCATCGAAGAGCTGCTTTCCCAAGCGGACATCGTGAAGATGAACGACGAGGAACTCGAACTCATCAGCGGCTACTGGATTGACCTCCACGACCCGCAAGACCAGATGGTTTATTTGAGGAAAAAATTCGGCCTAGAAACCTTGATTGTCACCCGTGGCAGCAACGGTGCAGTATGTCTCGACGAATCCGGCTACTGCGAACAATCTGGGTATCCGGTGACGGTGAAGGACACCATTGGCAGCGGCGACTCGTTCCTCGCAGCATTTTTGAGCAAAATGCTCAATGGTGAAAATGCCGCTGAATGCCTTCGTTTTGCTTGCGCAATCGGGGCGCTGGTCGCCACCAAACAAGGCGGAACGCCCGTCCTTGAAGCCTCAGAAATCGAATCAATCTTAAATACTAAAACACTCACAACGAATTAGTTATGATATTTTTACAAAAAACAAAAGCCTATTTCTTCCTGCCAATTTTGGCGGTTTTGTTCGCCGCCTGTGGCGGCAATGAGCCGAGCCAACCCGTCATCACCACCGAACCCGTCGAGGCGGCCAGCTACCACGAGCAGCACCGCCCGCAGTTCCACTTTTCCCCAAAAGAAAAATGGACGAACGACCCCAACGGCATGGTCTATTTTGACGGCGAGTACCACCTGTTTTACCAATTCTACCCAGATTCCACGGTCTGGGGGCCGATGCACTGGGGCCATGCTGTCAGCACGGATTTGGTGCATTGGGAGAACTTGCCCATCGCCCTTTACCCCGATTCGTTGGGCTACATCTTCAGCGGCTCGGCTGTGGTGGACGTGAACAACAACACGACGGGCTTCGGCAAAGACGGTAAGCCAGCGATGGTGGCCATGTACACCTACCATTACATGCCGGGCGAGAAGGCAGGCAAGAGCGATTACCAATCGCAAGCCATTGCCTACAGCAACGACCGGGGCCGCACTTGGACCAAATACGAGGGCAACCCCGTCATCCCGAACCCCGGCAACGTGAAGGACATCCGTGACCCAAAACTGGTCTGGGATGAGGAGCGCAGCCAGTGGGTAGTGACCTTGGCCGCTGGCCAGCACATTGAGTTTTGGGCCTCAAAAGACCTGAAAAAATGGGCAAAACTGAGCGAATTCGGCGATGGGGTAGGTGCTCACGGCGGTGTCTGGGAATGCCCCGACCTTTTCCCCATCACCGTGGAAGGTACTGGTGAAAAAATGTGGGCGCTCATCGTCAACCTCAATCCCGGCCAGCCAAACGGCGGCTCTGGTACGACCTATTTTATTGGAAAATTTGACGGTAAAAAATTCAATCTCGACCCTGAATTTGCCAAAAACGTGCAAGGCGGCAACGCCCTCTGGCTCGATGGCGGTAAGGACAACTACGCTGGGGTCACTTGGTCGGATGCACCCAACGGCCGCCGGATTCTGCTCGGCTGGATGAGCAACTGGCAATACGCCAACAAAGTGCCGACGGTGAAATGGCGCAATGCGATGACCATCCCGTGGTCGCTTTCGCTTCGCAAAACGGAAGCGGGCTACCGCATTTTCTGCGAGCCGGTGCAGGAACTGCAAGCACTTCGCACAAAATCTTACGACGTGCCGAAATCCGAACTGGCCGCCAGTCTCGACCTCACGCCGCAGCTCGGTTTTTCACCAACCTTATCGGAAGTGGAGCTTGAAATCGCACTGCCCGCAGACGGCAAAGGCAGCTACGGTGTGGAGCTTTCCAACACCAAAGGCGAAAGCTACCGAATTGGCTACAATGCTGCCACCAACCAGTTTTTCAGTGACCGCTCGAAAGCTGGGGATGCTTCGTTTTCCCCAGATTTTGCGAACAAACCAAGTACAGCCACTCGGTTGTCAAAAGACAAAACCTTGAAGCTGCACCTGTACTTTGACGTGGCCAGTGCCGAGCTTTTTGCCGACGGCGGCTCAAACGTGATGACGGAGATATTTTTCCCAGCGGAAGATTTTACACAAATGAAAATTTTCGCCGAAGGCGGAAAAGCAGAACTGCTCGGAGGAAAAGTGCACCAACTGCAAGGCATTTGGAAATAAAAAACTGCGCCTCGGCAAGGTGCCGGACTTTGCTGGGGCGCTCCAAATAAACCCCCATTCTTAAAATTTTGATGACGCCCACCCATGCGGTGTGGCGATAACTTGTTCTCAGGACACGGTGGTTTTTATTTGCCAAAATCAAAGGTTTTTTAAAAATCAATCAAAGTCAAAACGCAGTATTTACAAGTGTTTCACTAATTCTTTATAAGTTTTTAACCTAAATCTTTTTTATCATGAAATTGAAATTACTCTCGCTTTTAGCACTGCTGCTAACGGTACATTTGGCCTCGGCCCAGCGTACCATTACAGGCACGGTGACGGACGCCGACACCGGTGAGCCGCTCATCGGGGCAAACATTTTGGCGACTGGTACTTCGTCAGGTACCATCACCGATGTGGATGGCACTTACTCCCTTCGGGTGGAGGAGGCTGTCACCAGTTTGGAATTTTCGTTCACCGGTTTTGCTTCGCAAACGATGAGCATCGTCGGCCTGAGCAAACTGGACGTGCAGCTTTCCGGTGGTGCCATTCTCGATGAAGTGGTCGTGACGGGCTACGCCGTGGAACGAAAAAAGGACCTGCTCGGTGCTGTGGCCGTCATGGACCTCAAGGACGTGGAAGACGCCGCCAACTCCAACATCCTGCAATCCATGCAGGGTAGGGTAGCAGGCGTGAACGTTGACCTCAGCGGCGACCCCGGCCAGGGCGCCAGGATTCGGGTGCGGGGCACGAGCACACTCGGCAAAATCAGCGACCCACTTTACATCGTGGACGGTGTGCCCGTGCAAACGTTCATCACCAACGAAAACGGCTCGGACGTGCCGCAAACCTTCGCTTTGTCGTGGCTGAACCCCGACGACATCGCCTCGGTGCAGGTGCTGAAAGATGCCTCCTCTGCCTCCATCTACGGAGCGAGGGCCAGCAACGGCGTCGTCATCATCACCACCAAACAGCCTACTGCCAACACCAAGGGCAAGGTGGAACTGAACGTGCGCACAAGCGTGGAAACTTGGAACCAGTTCGATGACCTGACCAACAGTAAGGAGCGGGCAACCATCGAGTGGCAAGGCGCTGTGAACGACGGTTCCGACCCAAATGCAACGGGCGTTTATACCTATGATTGGCACCTCGACCCCAGCTTGGGCGCTGGCATCCAAGGCACGGGCGTTCCGGTTTTGGACAAAATAAACTACCCAGAATGGCTCGATGAAGGCGACCAACTGCGTCCTGCTGGCCACCCAAACAGCAAATACGGCGGCAACATCGAAGAAGGAACAGACTACTGGAAGGAGATTTCGCAGACTGGAAAAATCCAAAACTACGACCTTTCTTTTTCACAAGGAACGGAGCGGGGCGGTGTGCATTTTGGCGCCAATTATTTTGACCAAACAGGCGTCGTTATTGGTACGGGCTACACTCGGATGGGTATCCGCATCAACTCCAACTACAACTTTTTGAACAAGCGGGTGACCATTGGCCAGAACCTGACCGTGAGCCGTGGTAACCGCCTTTGGATGGACAACGGCTTCGGTGGCGTGCCTGCGCAAGGGCCATACCGCTACAAGTCCATTTTGCCAGTCTTCACAGAAGACGGCAGGTACTCCGGCCCTCCAGGCGGTGGCTTCTCTGACCGTGATAACCCTGTGGCGCTTACCCGTGACAACCGGGACGACCGCATCAAAAACGTGAAGGTTTTCGGCAATGTTTATGCGGATATTAAGCTGCTGGAAGGCTTGAATTTCCGCACCAATTTCGGTGTGGATTATGACGGCATCAACTCGAAAGACATCTTCCGCACCTACTCACGGGGCTTTTTGGCGAACAACGTGGCCGAGCTGACCCTCCGCCAATCACACCTGACCAACTGGGTTTTCAATAATACCCTTTCGTACACCAAGGCACTTGGCCAAAGCGAATTCACGGTGCTGGCTGGAACGGAAGCCGTGAAAAATGAAATCAACATCTTCTCCGCCACTGGAAAAGATTTTGCACTGGAAACGGCCGAGTACCTGCAATTGAGCGCTGCATCCGGCGAGCGTACCTCGTCTGGCGCAAGCACGGGCTTTGCCCTGTTTTCCTATTTTGGCAAACTGAATTACGGCTACGCCGGAAAATACCTTGCTTCAGCGACTGTCCGCCGGGACGGTTCAAGCCGTTTTGGTGCCAAAAACCAGTTCGCCGTTTTCCCTGCTGTCTCCCTCGGCTGGCGGGTGAGCGAGGAGGATTTCTTGAAAAACAGCGATTTTATTTCCAACCTGAAAATCCGTGCTGGCTGGGGCCAAACGGGTAACCAAGACATCCTGAACGACGCCCGCTACGGCTTATACCGTGCAGTGTATGCACCTTCCAGCAACATCCTGCCTTGGGGTGGTGGTTGTGCTGAATCGCCTTGTCCCGATGCAGCGACTTCTTACGACATCGGCAACAACGACTCCGGCATCCTGCCTTCTGGCTTTCTTGCTACGCAAACCGGCAACGACGAGCTGAAATGGGAAACCACGACAGAGTTGAACCTCGGCCTTGATTTCGGAATCTGGGACAATGGTCTTGAAGGGTCTTTCGAATATTTCAAGCGTTCAACGGCTGATATTCTCATCCAGCCAATCCAAATCGCAGCAGTAGGTGATGGTGCCCGCCAGTGGGTAAACGGTGCGGACATGGAAACCACAGGTTGGGAACTTTCGCTGCAATACAACAGCCCGCTGAACCGCAACAGCGACTGGAGCTACGCCATTGGCGCAAATTTTTCCCACTACAATTCCATCATCACGGATTTGCCGGAAGATTTGTGGTCAAGCTACCCCGGCAACGCCGAGCAGAACATCATCGGCCAAGCGCCGAACGCCCTTTTTGGCTACCGCACGAACGGCATTTTCCAAAACCAAGCAGAAGTGGATGCCCATGTTGACCAAACTGGTAAGCGAATTGGCGCACTTCGCTACGTTGACCTGAACAATGACGGCGTCATCAGTGCCCTCGACCAGGAGTACGGCGGTGGCAATGCTGTTCCGAAAGTAGAATTCGGCCTCAATTTCCAAGTGAACTTCAAGGCGTTCGACTTTAGCCTCTACACTTGGGGCGCACTGGGCCGCAAGGTCACGCCAGATGTTTTCCGCATGGAACTTGGCTCACTTGACAACGGCGAAAACGGTGGTGTAGCACAGCTTGATGCTTGGTCGCCGACCAATACAGGCAGCTACATCCCAGCCGCCAGCAACAGCAACCGTCCATTCGGTTTCTCCCTCGACTACAATGTTCGCAACGGAAATTTCTTCGCCTTCCGTCAAGCAACGATCGGTTTCACGTTGCCAAAAACACTTCCACTCAAAGGCATTTCCAGCTTGCGCTTGTACGTGACTGGCGAGAACCTCGGCTGGATAGTTGACCGCAAAGGCTCAAACCAGTACCCACAAACGCCTTGGTCTGTGGAGAACCGGGTTTCCGGTATTTACCCAAAGCCACTGCGCTTGTCCATTGGAGCGAACGTGGCTTTTTGAGACTTTAGATAATAGGCATTAGACAATAGACTTGGGGCATTCTGTTGATAACCAGTCATTTATCTAAAGTCTAAAGTCTAGTGTCTCAAAAAGCTGTTGGAAATTTTTCAAAAACAAAATCGAATAAAATGAATCGTTTTATCAATATTAAAATGCTGATGACGCTTGCTTTGGCCATCGTCATCACAACCAGCTGCAAGAAGGACTTCTTGGATGTAAAGCCCACGGGAGTCGTTTCGGATGCGGATTTAAGTTCGGTGGAAAATGCCGAAAAAATAGTCATTGCAGCTTATGCTTCGCTCGGCAATGACGGCCTTTTGGCACACCAGTACGAAGACATGTGGGTCTATGGCAGCGTTCGCTCCGACGATGCCTACAAGGGTGGCGGCTCCATCGGCGACCAGTTCGACAGCCATTTGGTGGAGGTGTTCAACCTGAACACGCCCGCCAATGGAAATGCCAACCTGATGTGGACCTACATCTACGCTGGTATTTCACGAGCCAATGAGGCCATCAAGCGCATCAATGCCCTTGATGAGGCGGAGTATCAAGCAAAGGCAGGAGTGAGCAAAGCCCAGCGTATTGCCGAAATGCGCTTCATCCGTGGGCACTACGAGTTTATCCTCAAGTTGCTTTACAAGTATCCCGTTTATATTGACGAGAATATTGAGAAGCCAGACATCATCAACGTGGGCAACCGAGTAAAGACTGACCAAGAGGGCTGGGCATACATTGCCGAGGAGTTCAGGGCCGGAGTGGCTACGCTCCCCGATTCACAAGCGGACGAAGGAAGGCCAACGAAGAACGCCGCCCGTGCCTACCTCGCAAAAGTGCTGCTTTACAAGGCTTATGTGCAAAACGACCAGCACCAGGTCACGAGTGTAACTTCCGCTGAGATGACGGAAGTCGTTGATTTGATTACCACCATCGAAGGCACGGGCGAGTATGGCCTCCACGATGATATTGCGAAGAATTTCCTTTGGGAATTTGAGAGTGGCACGGAGTCCGTTTGGGCCATCATGCGCTCCATTGACGATGGTTCCAACGAAGGCCGTGGTAATTTCTCTACGGGCCTGACCTCTTCACTTGGCCCAGGCTACGGCTGCTGTTCCTTCAACCACGGCTCGCAGAATTTGGCAAATGCCTTCAAGACGGACGCCAACGGACTGCCGCTGTTCGACAGCTACGACCAAGGCCCTCAAATTGAAAATTCTGCCGACATCTCAACCAACAACATGGACCCACGGATTGCCCACACGCTGGGCATCATCGGAATGCCGTTCAAGTACGACCCGACCCGCATTTTTGACGAAACTTACTCCCGTGTGCCGGGGGTTTATGGCTACAAATTGGGCATGAAAGACCAAGAGCTGCCTACTTCCCCAGCATTTCGGCAGTACCAGGCTTTCTTTAGCATAGCGAGGAACACCGACCAAATCCGCTACGGCGACCTGTTGCTGATGAAGGCTGAGGCGCTCATCGAGCTGAACCGGGTAGGCGAGGCGCTGCCCATCATCAACGGCATCCGGGAGCGGGCGGCAGCCAGCACTAGCCGCTTGGTGTTTGCGGATGGCAGCCCGACGGGCAATTGGAACGTGGGCACCTATGCCTCCTTGGGCAGCCAAGAGGAGGCCCGTGAAAAGCTGCGCTGGGAGCGCCGCATGGAGCTGGCTTTTGAGTCAAAACGCTTCTTTGACCTAGTTCGCTGGGGCATCGCCGAGCAAACGCTGAACGCTTATTTCGATTCGGAGAAAACCCGCCGTGACTACTTGATTGATGCGAAATTCACGGCTGGCCGGGATGAGTATTTGGCCATTCCGCAACAGCAGATTACGATCAGTCGGGGGCTGTACGTGCAGAATCCGGGGTATAATTAGAAGGTACGAGGTATGGAGGTATGAGGTATGAATGCCTGCCTCAATTGATATTTCATCTAACTCCGTGTCCCTCGTGTTCTCCGATTCTCCGTGTTTATTTAAACACAGCGGGTCGGAGGACACGGAGGGGCACGGAGATTGGTGTTTTTTGACTTTGATTTTTTTCAAAAAAGCTGCCGTCATGAAAAGAATATTACTTCCGCTTTTCACTTTGGTTTTGTTCCAAAATGCTTTTTCGCAAACCTTTACCCGCATGGAAATTGAGGCCAATCTTGCCCAAATATCCAAGACAAACGGCGTGGCGGTGGCCGATTATGACCAAGACGGCGACCTTGACATTTTCTTCACAGGCATCAAAAACTTCAACCCCAATGACGAAACGACTTGGAACCATTTGATGAAAAACAATGGTGACCCCACAGGGACAGGCGTCACTTTTAGCGATGTTACGCTGGAGGCGGGCTTTGGTATTCAGTACATCAACGAAGGCTTGAAAGCTGAACGGGGCGAGAAAATGGGCGCATCTTGGGGAGATTACGACAATGATGGTTATCCCGACCTGTTTCTGGCCAACAGTCGCCTCGACCAACTTTACCACAACAACGGTGACGGTACTTTCACCGATGTGACCGCCCAGGCGGGCGTGGCGGGCTGCAATGTTTGCTACTCTTCCTCCGGTCTTTGGTGGGACCATGACCGGGACGGTGACCTCGATATATATGTTTCGGTTTTAAACAATAATAATATCATGTACCAAAATAATGGCGACGGTACATTTACCGATATAACGGAATTATTGGGACTTGGTGGCAATAAAAAAATCACTTGGTCTAGCGTGGCCTTTGATGCCGGGAAAGATGGTTTTTTGGATTTATACAATTTGGACGATACACAAGAAAATAATTTTTTTGAAAACCGTTCTGGCCAAAAATACAATGAAGCTGGGCTTGCATATCGCATCGCAGACAAGGGAGCCAGTATGGGAGCAGCCATTGGAGATTGTAACAACGACGGTCTTTTTGATATTTATGTCACTAATATTTTTAATCATTTGCCGAACCCATTATTTATTGACAAAGGCAATAGACGATATGAGAATAAAGCAAAAGAATATGGCGTGGATAACACGGGCTGGGGCTGGGGTACGCAGTTCTTGGATTTTGACCATGATGGCGACGAAGACCTTGCCGTAGTGAACGGCCCTATTGATGAATTATATGACGTGGTGCAGCCGGATATTGATAATTTTTTGTTTAAAAATATGCTAATTGAAGAGGATATGCATTTTGAGGATATATCCGCAGCATCAGGTTTTGTGGGCAAGGCCAAAAGTAAGGGCCTGGAGGTTTTCGACTATGACATGGACGGGGATTTGGACGTGGTTGTGGCAAATATGGAAGAAGGCGCTTATTTTTTCGAAAACAGCACCATCAATAACGATGAACCAATCAACAAAAACTGGCTTCAAATCAAGCTGGAAGGTACTACCTCCAATCGGGACGCCTTCGGAACAACTGTGAAAATTCGGATGGGCGACAAATGGCTGTACCGCTACCACCACGGCGCTGCCATTTTTGGGGGGAGTATTAAACCTGTTCACTTTGGCTTGGGCGATGCGACAATGATTGACGAAATCCG
>JBGSWN010000105.1:0-20213 GCA_041752395.1 Saprospiraceae bacterium
GTTATGCCCAATGCTATGACGACAGTGCAACAGACGAACATCGCAGCTTGACATCAAACTTTTGTGTAAAACTTGACGACCAAACAGAACGGATTTAAACTCTAAAAACATTAACTTAGCGACAAATATTTAAGACAAGATGCAGAAAAAATTAACAAAGGAAAATTTAATTAAAGAAGCTCAATTATTTTGTGTTGAACAGTCAAAATTTCAGCATAAAGAATTATATGGAGTTACTGATGGAAAAGCCGTTGGAACACTAATTGAACAAAAGTTTCAAGCACATTTAAAATCAAAATATGATGTTACTGTTGGCTCTTCTGCAAAAGGAATAGACTTGCCTTCGGAAGACATATTAACCGATATAAAAGTTACATCTAACAAACAACCACAATCATCTTGTCCTTTTAGAGATGCAAAACAAAAAATATTTGGACTTGGATATAACCTCTTAGTATTTGTTTACGACAAAACGGACGACCCAGAAAGTCAAACTTCAATATTAAATTTTGTTAGTTGTTCATTTGTTTCAAAAGAACGAACAGCCGATTTTACGACAACGAGCATCTTAAATGAGATGAAGAAAGTTGGAGCAAACGAAGCTGATATTATTGCATTTCTTGAAGGAATAAAATTACCAGCAGACGAAATAGCTTTAAAACAAATCACCGAAATCATTTTAACAACTGAAATTCCTATTGGATATTTAACAATTTCCAATGCACTGCAATGGAGATTGCAATATGCAAGAATTAGAGATTTGAAGAATGACATACCAGGCATTGACAAAATTATAAGCTATAACAAACCTGAATAATGAAAGTATTTGAAGCAAATATTACTCATCAGGTTTCAGATTTCTTAAATGACAATCTGAAAAAGATTACATCTTTTGAAAAGGCAAATCAAAAAATGTATGATGCCTTCGGCATCATACATTTTTTTGATAATAATGAAGAATTGGAAACTCTCAAAGAAGTTCTTTCAATTACTCATAATATTGTTGAAGAACCAGACAGAGCAGAATATGGCGACTTTCAAACGAATTCAGATTTAGCTAATAAAGTCACATTACATTTGGCTTCAAAAAACATTTCACCCGAAGTTGTTATTGAGCCAACCTGCGGAAAAGGGAATTTTATTATTGCTTCTCTACGCAACTTCAAAAACATCAAAAATGTATTCGGAGTTGAAATTTATAAACCTTACGTTTGGGAAACTAAATTCAGCATTGTAGATTTCTTTCTTTCTAATCCAAAATCACACAAGCCAAAAATTTCGATAGTTCATTGTAATGTTTTCGACTTCGACTTCAAAACGATAGCAAAGGAGCATTCTACGAATGATATTTTAGTAATTGGTAATCCACCTTGGGTAACCAATTCAAAATTGGGTAGTTTAAATTCAACCAATCTTCCTAAAAAAACGAATTTCAAAAATCATAGTGGTTTAGACGCAATGACAGGAAAAGGCAATTTTGACATTGCTGAATTTATTACATTGACTATGATTGAAACCTTTCAAAATATGAAAGGGAATTTATTGTTATTGGTAAAAAATTCTGTTATTAAAAACATCGTCTTTGACCAAAATAAAAACCGATACAAGATTTCAACTATTGAAAAACATTGCATTGACAGCAAAAAAGAATTTAATGTTTCCGTTGAAGCAGCTTTATTCTATTGTAAGTTAAACACACTTCCCACATTTGATTGCACGGAATTTGATTTTTACAACAATCAAACATCTCAACTTGAATTCGGTTGGCTTAACGATAAATTTGTTTCAAACATTGAAACCTATATTCATACGAAAGAAATTGACGGAGAATGTCCTTTTGTTTGGCGACAAGGTTTAAAACACGATTGTTCAACCATAATGGAATTAGACAAAGTGAACGGACATTATGTAAACGGGCTGAATGAAGAAGTGAAATTGGAAGACGGTTTAGTTTTCGGTATTCTCAAAAGTTCAGACCTTAAAAACACGGTAATAAATCAGACACGAAAGTTTACGATTGTTACGCAAAAGAAAGTTGGACAAGAAACAAAGTATATCAAAACTGAATATCCTAAAACATATCAATACCTGACACAGCATCAAGCAAATTTTGATGCAAGAAAATCAAGTATCTACAACAACAAACCTTTGTTTTCAATATTTGGTATTGGCGACTATTCCTTCAAATCTTTCAAAGTTGCCATATCAGGACTTTACAAGACATTTCATTTTACGCTTATTCTGCCACAGGACAATAAGCCTGTAATGCTTGACGACACTTGTTATTTAATAGGTTTTGACAAAATAGAATTTGCCGTTTATGCTTTAATTCTTTTAAACTCCGACAAGACAGTTCAGTTTTTACAATCAGTAACTTTTCCAGACGCTAAAAGGACTTTTACAAAGGACGTTCTAATGAGAATTGACCTTTTAGAATTAGCAAAACAAATTAACAAGACACAACTGCAATCAGAACTTGAAATGCTGAACGAAAAGTATAAACTCAATTTGACATTGAACTTGTGGGACAGTTTTATTAACGAAATGACACCTGTAAACAATGGACAAATTGCAATGTTTGCATAGACCGAAAAGAAGCACTGGGCATAACAGCGGTTTGGCAAAAGTGGCGGTTCAGTGGTTAATTGAACATTTTGTGCTTCGTATCAAGTGTAGTGCTGGCAGACAGTTTTGTGCTTCGTAATCGCCACCTTCGCCAAGCCGCAAAACGTTAGCGGTAATATTATGAAACGACACAGCTACATATTGACAGTTATTTTGACCCTGACTTTTGGGACAGCATTTGCGCACCAAGACTTTTGGACTTCTGTGGACTACGGTAATGTTAAAGTGAGAGTTAAGACTGGCTTTGAGTATGAAGAAATAAACAAAGCATTCATTATTGGACAACTTGCTGAGAAATTATCCAAAGACCTGAATTACACAGACCTAATTTTTTTAGATTTTAACCATCACTACACAGGAGACTGCAATCCAACATATTTTGTTTCATACGACAAGGGAAGGATTGAATACACTTGGGAGAATGCTTCAAAAGAAAAGGACTACTTAAAATCAAATTCAATTGTGTTACGACAAGTTAGCCGACAGTTTGATGTTATCGCCACTTTGCGACTTTTGGAATATTCCGTCAAAAACATTTCTTCAATCAAATCAACGCAGAAACAAATTGAATACAATCAAAATTATTGTCAATGGAAAATAAATTCTATTGACACCAACCTAATAAAAGAGCAACTTCAAATAACGAATAGTGGCTTGTTAAACAACATCGTGAAACTGAGAATTGAAAGACCTGATAAAGATTTCAAATATGGCATTTCGTATTACTGGCAAGACAATAAATTTCACCTGTTTCTAAGAGACTACAACAAGCCAGACACGACCTTAGCAAGCATTGACAACATATATGACATTAAGAAATTTGGCGGTTCATCTGCTATGATATTCGACTCTGACAGTTCTTTTTTCTATATCAGTCAATACAACAGACCTATTGTTTCAAAAAGACAAGTAATAATTAGCACTTACGACTTTTACAGACCATTTAAGATTGAAAATATTGGTGGCGATAAATTATCTATTTACTTTTCTTATTACACAAACGAGACAGGATTACAACCCAAAGAACGAACGCTGATTTATTTGACAGAAAAGGATGAACTTATTCAAGACTTGGACAAGCTAATTGACAAAAAATGAAGAGAAATACTACCGCTAACAAGGGGTTTGCGATAGCGGGGGTTCCGTGCTTCGCAGACACATTTGTGCAAGGTGGAAGTTCAGTTCTCCGAACAAAGTTTAGTGCTAAAACTCCCCGCCATCGCAAACCCCCGAAACGTTAGCGGTCATTGTAAGACGACTACCACGACAAGAAACGACAAAAATTTTGACAATGGAAAATAATAAGGAAAACGAAATTACAAAAAATTTGACTGCAACTCCTTTTGCACAAACATACTTTCACGGGACAAAGGCTGACCTACAACTTGGCGACTTTATAAAGGCTGGTTTTAACTCAAACTATGGACAACAGAAAAATGCGAAATATATTTTTTTAGCAGCAACATTAGACCCTGCTGTTTGGGGTGCTGAACTTGCTGTGGGTGACGGAAGAGAAAGAATTTACTTAGTTGAACCAACAGGACAAATTGAAAACGACCCTGATTTGACTGACAAAAAATTTCCAGGTAATCCGACAATGTCGTATCGTTCAACAGAACCGTTTAGAGTTGTAGGAGAAGTAACTAATTGGCAAGGACACCCACCAGAACAAGTTAAAGCAATGAAAGACGCATTAACCAAGTTGAAAGAAGAAGGAATTAATTCGTTAAATGACGACTAACCTGCAACAAAAACAACGAAACACTAAAAATGAAAGAGGTAGAACAATACATATCACAATTTGAGCCTGAAATTCAAGCAAGACTTGAAATTCTACGAAAACTATTTTTTGAAATTTTACCCGAGACAGAAGAAAGTATTCGTTATAAAATGCCTGCTTTTAAAGTAGGTAAATATCATTTATATTTTGCTGGATATAAAAAACATATTGGTTTTTATCCTGTTTATGGATTGACAGAAATTGAAGACGAAATTTTAGAATATAGAGCCAAAAACACAAAAGACAGTTTACATTTTGCTCACGACAAGCCGTTACCAATTGACTTATTGAAAAAAATAATTAAGTTAAAATCATTGTTGAAATGACAAACGAAAGAAAACAACGAACCGCTAACACGGGTTTGGCAAAAGTGTCGGTTCAGTGCTCCGCAGACACATTTGTGGTTAATCAAAGTTTGGTTCTCCGCATCAACATTTGTGGTGAAAACCCGCCACTTCGCAAAGCCGAGAACCGTTATGCGTCAGCTTAGAAAACGACAATCGAACATTTAAAACAGAAAAATATGAAAAATAAAATGACACATTTTGCCATTCACATTGACGACATTGAACGGGCAAAGAACTTTTATGACGGGGTTTTTGATTGGGGATTCAACTCTTACGGACAAGGAGACTTTTTGCAAATCAAGGCGGACAAGTCCGAGCGTGGAGAATTGATTGGAGCTTTGCAGTCAAGAAAATATTCGCCAATTCCTGACAAAGTTATTGGTTTGGAATGCTCAATTAGTGTTGAGAACATTGACGAAATCATTGAAAAGGTAAAAAGTAATGGCGGACAAGTCGTTATGCCGAAAACAGCTATCCCTTATGTAGGTTATTTAGCAAAGTTTTTGGACACGGAAGGTAACTTGATTTGTGGAATGCAATACGATAATACAGCGAGATGAAAAAAACACGACCAATTCACCCAGACTTTCAATTTTTTTTAGACTTCAAAGACCAAGAAGTAATTGACTTGTTTAAAGATTTGAGAGAATACATTTTGGAACTCTATCCCGACTGTAATGAGCTTGTTTATCATACTCACGCCTTGACAGCAGTTTTTTCAATCTCTGACAAACTATCAGACGCTTTTTGTATGTTGCCAATTTATACAAACCACCTAAACTTAGGGTTTAACAAAGGGACACTTTTGAAAGACCCAAATAAACTCTTAACAGGGACAGGTAGTTTAATCAGACACATAGACGTAAAAAAGCCAAGTGATTATAGAAACCCCAAAGTGAATACTTTGATAAAAGAAGCTATTGATTTTGCAATTAAGGATATGGACAAACCGACAAAATCCATTGGACAAACAATATCGAAAATCAAGAAAAAATAGAAAGCCGAACGCATAACATCGGTTTGGCAAAAGCAGGGCTGACGTGGTAAATTGAACATTTGGAATTCTAATAAACATTTGTACTAAATTGAACATTTGTGCTTCTAATTCCCCACCATCGCAAAGCCCCAAACCGTTGTTTCAAATCAAGACCAATCCGTTCATTTATTAAACAAAACACCGAAAATTAACATTTTACAATAAATCAAAATGACAAATTACCTAATTTTAGCACAAATTATTTTAGCAGCATCAGTTGCCTATGTTTGGATTTTTAGGATTCACAACGTCATCAAGGAATTCAGCCAGTTTGGCTTGAGCGATGTTACCAGAAGTTTTGTAGGTTTTGCCAAAACTGTTTTAGCCACATTATTAATAGTGGGCATCTGGTATGAGTCGCTGGTGCTGGTTTCGGCAATTCTTATGGGCTTGTTTATGTTGGCTGCGCAATATTTTCATTTTAAAGCCGGCAATCCGTTTAAACAGCGTTTACCATCTTTAATATTACTTTTATTGTGTACTTTTATTGTTGTAACCGCAGCTAACTTCATCTAAGTATGACCTTCTACTCTTTTTGTGTTTTCCTTTCAGCTGTTTCGTTTTTGAGTTATGGAATTTTGTATTTTACGGGGACCCATATGAAAATGGAGTTTAAACGCTTTCAATTGGAAAAATTGGGCTTGCTGGTGGTGGTGTTAGAAATTTTGGGTGCAGTTGGACTATTGGTTGGCTTTTGGCTCTACAACCCTCTGCTCATGCTGGCTTCTGGCGGATTAGCAGTTTTGATGTTGCTAGGGTTAATTGTACGACTAAGGCTAAAAGACAGTCTGTGGGTATCGCTACCTGCTTTGTTTTTTATGGTTTTAAATGCTTATATATTTTACATAGGAAGTAATCAATAAAAGCCTCAGAAGCTGTATTAAAACCTCTGACAAGACAGAAAATGTCTCCCGATAGCTACCCAAATATTCAAAATGGCTTATGAAGAATTACTAAAAACTATAGTTTTGTGCATTTGTAAAGTTGCCATTAGCCATTAGCCGTTTGCTGTTGGCCAATAGCCAATGGCTAATAGCAAAAAGCATTTGTACAACTTGTCCCGACCCTACGGGAAAACCCATTAAGTAGCACAAACGAATAAAATTGGTTTGCCGAAAACCTCGGTGCGTAACTCAAAAATTGACACCTGACAAAATGAATATCAAATCTAAATTTATGAAAAATAGAATTTCGACCTTGTTACTTAGCTTTTTACTTTTTGCTAGTGTGTCTTGCCAAAAGGAGGAAGACTTAAATATAAGTTCAAAGGAAGAACTAGTGGAAAAATTGAAAGCAGAAGTATCAAGTAAAGGCATTCCCTTTATTTCATACTGCGTTGTAAAAAACGAAGAAATGTTATACAGTAGTGCTTTAGGTCTTGCAGATAAAAACAACAATAAGTTAGCAACAGACTCTACAAGGTATTTGATAGCCTCCGTTTCTAAAACAGTAACTGCTGTTGCTTTGATGCAATTGGTTGAACAAAATCTTATTTCATTAGATGATGACATCAATCAATTCCTTCCTTTTTCTGTTCGCAATCCGGATTACCCAAACACCAAAATTACTTATAGGATGTTGCTTAGTCATACTTCGAGTATTTCCGATGAATTTCAAGAAACTTTTGTACTAGATTGTTATGGTATAGATTGTCCAATGACTTTGGCTCAATATTTTAATAATGTTTTTACAAGTAATGGCATTTACTTTTCATCCGATAATTTTTCAAACAATGAACCTGGCTCCAATGAAGATTACAGCAATTTGGGGTTTGCACTTTTAGGTTATTTAGTCGAAAAAATTACACAAACTCCTTTTGATGTATATTGTGAAAACAATATTTTTATACCATTAGCCATGAATAAGACAGAATGGAGATTGTCAAATACACCGTTAACAGAATTAGCGATTCCATATTCACCTGAAATAACTAGCTCCAATCCGCATTATACATTTCCAGATTATCCAAATGGCGGACTACGCACAACTATTTTAGATTTATCTAAGTTTTTAAGAACCATCATTAACAACGGAACTTTCAATGGTACGCAATTATTATCTCAAGCAAGTATGGCAACGATGAAAACACTTCAATTTGGGAGTTCAGCGCAATGTTTGTCATTTTATTATGAAACGATAAATGGTAGAAAATTGTTGGGACATAGCGGTGGCGAAAAAGGCGTAACCGCAGAAATGTATTATGACCCTAACACGAATATAGGAATTATCGTTTTTAGTAATGAAGAAGATGCTGAGTTGGATAATATTATTTCACTTTTGTTTAATTTCGGAGAGAAACAATAACGACTTATAAAGAAAATTTTACTACCAAACTACTCACAATAGTAAATTGATAAAAATGGGGCTTTTGTATTAAATTTTAAATCCGGAGTTGCATTTAATATTTGTGCTATACTGACCAATTATGACTTAAATACCCATCATTCCAAAGCCCAAATCGTTGGCCTTCAGCCAAAATCGCCCACCTCACTACCTACCTACCTCCATCATTTTCCCAGCTTGCAAACTCAACGGTTACCCCCCCATCCTCGCCATCATCAAAAACTCCGCAATCCGAAATTCAATCTCCACATCAATGTCCTGCGCTTCTTCCTTCGAGATTTCGAGCAGGTAAGGGCGGTCGCCAATGCGGTTGTGCTTGCGCATCAGGATTTCTTTAGAGAAAATATAGAGGCAAGAATTCTCCTCGTAAATCGGTGGCAAATCCTGTGTGCGCAGCAGGATGTTCGGGTTGTGGTTCACGGCACGGGCCAGTTCGTCCCAGAGGCGGGTCTGGAGCCTCGTCACACTGAACAGTGAGTCGTAAATCGGGTAGTTTTTCAAGAAAATATCCACACCTTTCTTGACGGATTCAGCGGTGAGCAGCGGGTTGGTGCTGTGCGTTTGCAGGAAGAAATCGGCATCGAGTTGGTTGAGCGTATTCAGCAGCACATCGTTCATCGGGATGTCGCCAGCCCGCAGGTGCATTGGGCGTTCCAACAGCGTGACCGTCGGGAAATGCTTCGCCGCATCTTCCAAAATGATGGGGCTGTCCGTGTCAATGACCACCTCCCCGATTGCGGAGCAGGCCAACAGGCTCTCAACGACGTGGTGGTAAAGCGGCTTTCCCGCAAAATCCCGGTAGTTTTTTCCGACCACCCGCTCACTGGAGTGGCGCATGGGGACGATGGCTGCAATCTTCATAAACAGAATTTAGACATTAGACTTTAGATTTGAGGCAAAAAAATAGCTCCGGCTGCTGGGCAGCACGGAGCTATTTTAGTTTAATCTTATTGATTACTGTGACTGAATCACTGGTCCAGCAGCACCGCCACCCAACATGAATGTGGTCAGAACGCAAAGCACAATCAGCGCTAAGGCGAGGCCCCAAGTGATTTTTTCAATCATGTCGGCAGATTTTGCAACGCCGAACATCTGGTTGGCTTGGCCACCAAAAGTGGAGTCAACACCGCCACCTTTTGGGTTTTGAATCAGTACGGAAGCAATCAGCAGAAAAGCTACGATTGCTATCAAAATTGTCATTGCTACCATGGTCGTTATTTTTTTTAGACGCTAGATTTTAGACATTAGACTTTAGATGAGCATTGCATTTTCTAAGGTCTATCGTCTATTTTCTAAGGTCTTATTTACATTTTTTTATTGAGTTCTTCAATTTTGGCCGCAAATAAACTGCTTTTTTCGGGATATAACAACTTCAAATGCTCATACATTGAAATTGCTTTGCCGTAGAGTCGCTGTTTTTCGAGTAAAAGGGCCAAGGTCTCGCTCGCAATTTCCCCATCTTCTTCTACGCTTTGCTCCGCAATCTGTTTCGCATCCGGCGGCTCAAGTTCCTCGATTGGGTGGTGCGGCTTGTTGTTCAGCGACAAATCCTTCAAATCGGTGCCCAAAATTCCAGCCTCTGGCGGTTTGAATTTTTTCAGCCAAGCATTGAAAGAAGATTTTGGCATCGGGACAGGATGCACGTCCGTTTCATTGGTTATTTCGAGCGGAATATTGACGACGGGGGCGGCTTTTGGCTCCTCATCCACAGGCACCGGCGCAATTTCGATAGGTGCTTCGTCATTAGCCGAGTCCTCGGTGGCTACCATTTCTTCTAGCGTAATTGGCGGTTCTAGCTCATTGCTGCCTGCCGATTCATCCGCTTGCGCAATTTCTTCCACCGCCGTTTCCCCTTCTACTTCCTGCAAAAAACTCAGGTCGCTGCCTTCCTCTATCTCTTCGTCAATTTCTTCGTCAAAATCCTCCAGCGTAAAATTGATGCTTGGCGGCACGGCAGCTTCCGTTTTTTTTGCTGGCGCAACGGGGGCCTCCGCTTCCAGTTCGTCCATCATCCCCTCCAATGCCGAGAGGTCTTTCAGCTCCAAAAAGTCCTCGCTCAGGGTGTAGTTTTCCTGCATTTCCCGCAGGCGGGTGTACTGTTTCACGAGCTGCCGTAGCTTCTTGCGGTCGGGGCTGCTCAGCGAGGCCAGCACTTGGTTTTTATCAAAATCCTTGCTCTGGTCAAACAGGCTTTTCAGCAGCAGCAGGTAGCGCAGGTTGGGCGAATACGGGTACTGTAGCACCAAACTCTTCAACTCCTGATAGCTCACCTGGTGGAGCATCGAGGGGTTCTTGACGTATTCATGAAAATTCTCTGAGTTCATCGTCCTGGGCTGTTGAGTTGGTGAAAAACGGACTAAGTCTTCGCAAAACTAGATTTTTCTGCTGATATTCAACTGTTTAGACTTGCCAAAAAATCTATCAGCTTACGCACCGCCTTGCCACGGTGGCTGATGGCGTTCTTTTCCGCTTTCGACAACTCGGCAAAAGTAACACCAAAACCGTCCGGCTGGAAAATCGGGTCGTAGCCAAAGCCTGCCGTTCCCGACCTTTCATTTCTAATCGTGCCTTCGGCAATGCCCTCGAACAAATGCTCCTTCCCGTCCAAAATCAGGGCGATGACGGTGTAAAAACGGGCCTTCCGGTTGGCCTCGCCCACCATGTTGCGCAGCACCAAATCCATGTTGTCCTCGGGGTTTTTGCCCTCCCCTGCGTAGCGGGCGGACAGCACGCCCGGCTCGCCGCCCAAGGCTTCGATTTCCAGCCCCGTGTCCTCCGAAAAGCAGTCCACCCCGCAGTTTTCGTACACGTAGCGGGCTTTTTGGAGGGCATTTCCGGGGATGGTCGGGCTGGTCTCCGGCAGGTCGAGCGGGCAGCCGATGTCGGTGAGGCCAAGCACTTCGAACTGCCCAGCGAGCAGGTCGTTCACTTCGCTGATTTTGTTCGGGTTGCCGGTGGCAAAAACGATGGCGGATGGAGCGCCGTGGGTTTTCTTCATGTTTTGATTCTTTTTCACAAAAGTGGTGGATTTTGTGATTTTTGCGCAAAGTTTGAAGTCTTCGTCAACATCAAAATCAAAAAATGACCGCCACACTAGCCCTCAAGCACATCGTCCAACAACTGCTCGACATCTACGACCCCGGCGAATCGCTCAGCATCGCCTCCATCGTGCTGGAGGATGCTTTTGGAATAAAACCCAGCCAGATTTCCACAAAAATCAAGCTCGAAAAACCGCAGATCGCTGAACTTGACGCCATCGTCCAGCGCTTGCTGGCGCACGAACCCGTGCAGTACGTGATGGGGCAAGCGGCATTTTACGGTCTTCGATTCAAAGTGACCCCCGCCGTGCTCATCCCACGGCAAGAGACCGAGGAGTCTGTCCACTGGGTGCTCGAAACCTGCAAGCAACACCCCGAAATCCACAGCATCCTCGACATCGGGACGGGCAGTGGCTGCATCCCCATCAGCATCAAAAAGCGCCGCCCCGACCTCGACGTACACGCCCTCGACGTGAGCGCCGCCGCCCTTGAAGTTGCCGTTGAAAACGACCAATATTATGAAACGGGCGTGCATTTTTACGAAGTAAATATTTTGGAAAAAAAGGCGTGGAAAGCCCTGCCCAAGTTCGACCTCATCGTGAGCAACCCGCCCTACGTCACGCAGGATGAGCGGCCCATTTTACCCAAAAATGTGATTGATTTCGAGCCGCACCTCGCCCTTTTTGCCGGAGGCAACGATGCACAGCGGTTTGTGAAGAAAATAGCAGAATTTGGCGCCAAACACCTCAACCCCGGTGGCTGGCTTTTTCTGGAAACGAACGAATTTTACGTCCCGATTTCCTCCGGAATACTGGCCAAACATGGCTATGTGGAGATTGAAACAAGGCAGGATTTGAACAAACGGGACCGGATGGTTTGCGGGAGGAGGCCTGTTTAGTCTTCAGTCTGACAGTCTTCAGCCCCCAATTAGTCCTTTGTAATAGCCTACAATTGCTGACTGCCGGACTGTGGACTGAAGACTGCCAACTTTTCACCCCCCCGCTTTCTTCGCTTTCGAGTAGCCTTTTTCCAATAGAAAAGCCAGCACTTTGTCACGGTGGTCGCCTTGCAGGAGTATCTCGCCATCTTTGGCGGAGCCTCCCACGCCGCACTTTGTTTTCAGCGCCTTCGCCAATGTTTCCAACGATTCCTCGCTGCCAGAAAAACCTGTGATGAGGGTCACGTCCTTGCCCTTGCGCTGCTTGCGGTCGAGCCAGATTTTCAGCGGTTGCTGGTTGTTTGACAATTCAGAAACTTGTTCAGGCTCCTCCGGCTGGAAGCTGAAATCGGGGTTCGTGGAAAAGACGAAGCCGAACTGGTCGGGCTTTTTGTTCTTGCTCATTGGTGGTGGATTTTGGGCAAAAATACACGAAATAGGATTTTTGAGCTATTGCCCCCAAACAATAACCGGGTCAGTTAAAACGAGTGTATCGCCATCAACAGCGCAAACAGTATTGCCGACAAAACCACCCAAAAAACAAATAATCGTGCACTCCTCATTGTACACATCCGCACCATCGCCGTTGTAATTTTCAAACACAAAACCGCTTTGCGTGGTGTACCTTGTAATCGTACTGCTTGGATGAATTTCGTTGGCATTGATTTTCTCAAGCAAGCATTTGGGCAATTTGGAGTAACCATCCTTGCTGCATCCGAAGAAAAAGGAAAGGTTGAAAAGAAGGAAGACTATTTTTTTCATAAAATTTTACCTGTTAGACATTGAATGCAGCACTGAAAGTTGGGTGGTTCATTTCGACAACAAATTTGCTACCCAGCGCCGGATGCCGAATGTGCCGCCCTTCGCATGTACCCAAATATTCAGCAAGACGCCAGCGATGACGAGGAGCATCGCCAACACGTTGCCGAGGGTGAGGTGCTCGTGAAAAAAAAGAATGCCGAAAATCGTGGCGAAAATGGCACCGAGGAAATTCAGGCTCGACACCACGCCCACTTTTTCGCCCTGCAAGGCCATCGTCAAATACACCTGCCCGAAATGGGCAAAAGCGCCAGTCGCAATCAGCAGCAGCCAGTCCCAGCCTTGTGGCATTTGAAAATTGAAAAGGGTAAAAAACCCGCCGACAATGGTGCCCACCAACTGAAAATAAAAGACCACCACCAACGGATGCTCCTTGCCGGACAAACTGCGCACCAGCACGTAGGCCACCCCGGACATGACCCCCGCCAACAGCCCCACGCCAAGGTAGAGCCACGAAACCCGTTCGTCAAAACCCTTGAGTACTGCCACGCCGAGGAAGGAAACGCCAAAGAACAGCCACTGCACGGGCCGCATTTTTTCTTTCAAAAAAATCACTGCTAAGATGGCGGTAAAAATGGGCGATGTGTAGCCGATGGTCACGGCAGAGGCCAGCGGCATATTCTGGATGGTGAGAAAGAAAAAGTACAGTGCGGTAGTGCCAGCAACGCCTCTTCCCACCAGCTGCGGGGTATGCGTCCCCCGCCATTTTACCGAGATTTTATTGAGCCAAAAACTGCTGAAAAGAATGGAAATGACGCAACGGAAAAACACGATTTCCATGGTCGGCAAGCCCTCCACGCCCTTGATGGTGGCGTTCATCATCGAGAAAAAAATGACCGCCCAAAACATGTGGATGACACTGGGGGTAAGGATGGTGGATGGCTTGGAAGTTTTGATTTTAGCTGGATTGAAGGTGAAAAATACTTGGAAAATACAAGTGGGCAGGTTTGGAAGTAACCTCTATTCCTCTCCATGAGATTTCAATCTTTCAACAATTTCAAAAACCATGGTAACAGGCTTATCTTTTGCGGGATTTCCAGTTGTCCTTTCTTGTAATAACTTTTTTGCCCATTTAATGGCCTGTTTTTCATCGCCTTTTTCTTGCAAAATCAAATACATCTCCTTGCTATTCTTCCGGTAATTTCCCAAAATTTTCTCCAAGATAGCCTCATATTCTTTTCTTGAAATTCCAGTATCTAGGTATTGAAAATGCAACACATACCAAAGCTCAAAGGCTTCATTGGAATAAGCTGGAAAAATACCTTCCTTATTGGCGAGAACTATGGCCTCATTGAAGTTATGTTCATGGTGGTCGTCCTTGTCAAATACCGCATAAACCACATCGAATTTTGGTTTCAGGTTTTGATGCGTTCTTGAATCTCTTTTTTTTATTGCCGCTTGAACCACACCAATTGTATTACGCCCCTCTCCCGAAATCACGACCTCAGCAAGATGGGGAGGTAAAGTATCCCTCAGTGCATTAAAATAATTGGGCTCGGAAGCCTCTCCTTCACAAACGATGAGGAAATACTGCTTTAGGGCGGTTGTCCCCTCCTTTCTTTTTATTGGTGCAGCAGCATTCTGTTGTGACAACAAGTCGGCAATCAATGATTGCCTAGGCTGTTTGGGGGATAATTTTCTGGCCATTTTCGGGTTTTATGAAAGCATTTTCAAGGTTTTCGATGAAAGGTATGGCACCATATCTTCCCATGAAATATTCTCGCTCATGGTTTACGTCTTTACGGGTCTTGAACTCGGCGAGCGAATATAATCGGGAGGCTCCGTATCGGTCTTTTTCTAGAAACCAAATTTGGTCACGGGAGAGGAAGTCGGTATCAATCAGATTGGTATCATGGGTCGTAAAAATGAATTGTGCACCGTTATCGTTGGCAACCTTTGAGGTAAAAAGCTGCAATACAGCCTTCATCATTAATGGGTGAAGACTGGTGTCAAGTTCATCACAAATTAGAATTTCCCCTTCTTTTAAAGCTTGATAAATAGTGCCTAAAACATGAAAAAATTTCTCCGTTCCCCTTGACTCCTGTGCAGACAATGAAAATTTCTCTATGCCAATTGCGTTACCCTTTTTGTCAAAAATATTGTGCAACGTATTAATATGGCTATAAGGCATTATATTGGTAATCGTTTGAAAAAAGTCTATTATCGCATTTGATTTTTTTTCATCATCATCTATTTCAACACCTTCAATGGCTAAGGATGTTAGTTTTAGTGCAGTTTCGGCAAACTTCTTGAATTCTCCATCTTGTAGATATTCAACTGTGTTACTGATCTCGTCATTATCACTTATGTAGTTTCCAGTAATAATGACTAGTTTATCAAACCAAGCCACAAGTTTCATCGAAATCTCCCCATTCCATTGCGCCACCGCCGACAAAAAGAGGGAGTTATTCCTGGTTTTTGCTTCAATCCCCTTCCCTTCCTTGAACTTTCCAGGCACTATTTCGATTTCGTTTCCTCTTCGAACAAATAGCGGCTTTTCAGCGACGTTATTTGGCTTGAAAAACAACCACTCAGACAAAACGCTTTCTCTATTTACCTCAAAACCGTAACGGTAGCTTGTTTCTTCTGTCAAAAATTCAATTTCAAAAAAACTAGGCTGTTCCCTCGTTTCAGTGTTCAGTCGGAATGGGTCAACTTCAATTTCTTCATTTGCTTGCGTATTCTTGGAACTGTTTATCACAAAGTCCCGCATGAACTTCATGGCATCAAGCAACTTTGACTTTCCACTGGCGTTCGGGCCAAAAATGGCTGCACTTTTAAGCAGTTTCAATCTTCCTGCGTCAATAACGTGGCTATCCCCTATCTTGCTAAATGAGGCAGCCCGCATGTCCAAAGTCACTTTGTCCTTAAATGCCTTGAAATTGCCAACCGTGAAATTTATAAGCATTTTTCAATGATTTTTGTAGAATTTCCTACAAAAATATGCCTTTTTCATCAAAATTTATTGAATTTTCTTCCAATCTATTTTATATTCATACAGAACAGGTGAACCCTGCAACTTTCCCTACCTTTCGCCCTCCTTAGGCCAAATCAAAAATCATTCAATTCAGTATGAAAAAAATCAACTTCAGCTTTGCGTTTTTAGTCACCTTGTTATTTGCGGCATTCGCCCAAAACACGGCCCTTTGGCTCCGCTACCCCGCCATCTCCCCCGACGGAAAAACCATCGCCTTCAGCTACCAAGGCGACCTCTACAAGGTTTCCGCTGATGGCGGAACCGCAACCCTGCTCACGGTAAACGAGGCTTATGATTACAGCCCCGTCTGGTCGCACGATGGGCAGCAGTTGGCCTTCGCCAGTGACCGCTACGGCAATTTCGACATCTTCGTAATGCCCGCAGCGGGCGGCCAAGCCAACCGGCTCACCTACCACAGCGCCGGGGAAGTGCCAAGCGATTTCACGGCTGACAACAAGTCGGTCATATACACTTCCAGCCAGATGGACGCTGCTGCTAACCAGCAATACCCAAGCGGCGTGCTGCCCGAACTGTACAGCATCCCCGTCGTTGGCGGCATGCCCCGGCAACTTATCACGACGCCTGCCGAGGACGCCCGTTTCAATGCCGACGGCTCGGTGCTCGTCTTCCACGACCGGAAGGGCTACGAGGACGAATTCCGCAAGCACCACACCTCCAGCGTGACGAGGGACGTGTGGAAATACGAGGTGAAAACCAAAAAATACACACAAATCAGCAGCTTTGGTGGCGAAGACCGCAGCCCCGTTTTTGCCCAAAACCAACAGGACATATATTTTTTGAGTGAAAAAAGCGGCTCGTTCAATATCTGGAAAATGGGCGTGAACGGCGGCAACGAAAAGCAAATCAGCTCGCTCGACACCCACCCCGTGCGCTACCTGAGCATGAGCAAGGACGGCCTACTTTGTTTCAGCTACAACGGCGAACTCTACACCATGAAGGAGGGCGGCCAGCCCAAAAAATTGACCGTGACTGTGGTGAACGATGGCCGTTACAACCCTGAAAAAATCCTTTCCGTCAAAGGTGAAATCTCGGAAATGGCACTCTCGCCCAACGGCAAGGAAGTCGCCTTCGTGTTTCGTGGCGAGGTGTTCGCAGCCTCCGTTAAAGAGGGCACCACCCGCCGCATCACCGACACGCCGGAGCAGGAGCGCTCGGTCAGTTTCAGCCCAGATGGCCGCTCGATTCTTTACGCTGGCGAGCGGGACGACAGTTGGAACATCTATCAAACCTCGCTCACCCGGCCCGAGGAGAAGTATTTTTTCAGTTCCACCATTTTGAAGGAAACGGCCGTGATTGCTACTGCCGCCGAGGAGTTTCAGCCGGCCTACTCACCCGATGGGAAAGAGGTCGCTTACCTCGAAGAGCGCACTGCTTTGAAGGTGGTCAACTTGGCATCCAAGGCCGTGCGGACCATCATGCCTGGCGACAAAAACTACAGCTACTCCGACGGCGACCAGCACTACGAGTGGTCACCCGATGGAAAATGGTTTTTGGTGGAATTCCTGCAAGACAAGCAGTGGATCGGGCAAGCGGGACTCGTGAGTGCCGATGGCGGCAAGGAAATCGTCAATTTGACCAAAAGCGGCTACGGCAGTGCCCAGCCCCGATGGGCGATGGACGGCAAAGCCATGACTTTTTTCAGCGACCGGGACGGCATGAAAAACGACGCCAGTTGGGGCGGGCAGGCGGATACCTACGCCATGTTTTTTACGCAAGAAACATTTGATAAATTTAAATTGAGCAAGGAAGAATTTGACCTGAAAAAAGAGGACGAAGACAAGGACAAAGAGAAAAAAGACGAGGATAAAAAAGAGGACAAAAAGGAGGATAAGGATAAAAAAGACGAAAAGGACAAGCCGGTGGAGCCACTAAAATTCGAGCTGGACGGCATCGAAGACCGCAAGGTGCGCCTTACCATCCACTCCTCCGACCTAGCGGATGCGATGCTCTCGAAAGACGGTGAGAAGCTGTTTTACCTCGCAAAATTCGAGAAGGGCTTCGACCTCTGGCAAACGGAAATCCGCACGAAGGACACCAAGATTTTGGCGAAGCTCGGCGCTGAAAACGTTGGTGGCATCATCATGGACAAGGAGGGTAAAAACCTGTTCATCCTTGCTGATGGCGGCATTTCGAAGATACAAATCGAGGATGGTAAAAAAGAAGGCGTGGGTGTAAATGGTGAAATGGTGCTCAACGAAGCAGTCGAACGCCAATACCTGTTCGAGCACGCCTGGCGGCAAGTACAGAAGAAATTCTACAAAGTGGACCTGCAAGGCACGCAATGGGATTTTTACAAAAAAGAATACGAGCGCTTCCTGCCGTACATCAACAACAACTACGATTTCGCCAATATGCTCAGCGAGCTTCTTGGTGAATTGAACGCCTCGCACACCGGTGCCCGCTACCGTCCGCACCCCGAAAACGCTGATCAGACGGCGGCGCTCGGCCTTTTTTACGACCAAAACTACACGGGCGCTGGCCTCAAAATCCAAGAGGTGATGGAAAAAAGCCCCGTGGTGAAAAGCGATTCGAAAATCAAGGCGGACGTTGTTATTGAAAAAATTGACGGCAATGAAATCACTGCCACCACTAACTATCAGAGCTTACTGAACCGCAAAGCAGGCAAAAATACCCTAGTTTCGCTCTACGACCCTAGCTCAAAAAAACGCTGGGATGAAGTGGTGAAACCCATCAACCTTGGTGAGGAAGGCGAACTGCGCTATCAGCGCTGGGTGGATCGCTGCCGCTTTTTGGTGGATAGTTTGAGCGGCGGAAAAATCGGCTACGTGCACGTCCGGGGCATGAACGACCAGAGCTACCGCACGGTTTACGAAGATGCTTTGGGCAAAAATGCGGGCAAGGAAGCCCTCGTGGTGGACACCCGCTTCAATGGCGGCGGCTGGCTCCACGACGACCTCGCCACCTTCCTCAGCGGCAAGGAGTACATGACCTTCATGCCCCGTGACCAGAACCTCGGCAACGAACCGCAGTTCAAATGGCGCCGCCCAAGCGCCGTGGTGATGAGCGAAAGCAACTACTCCGATGCGCACATGTTCCCGTACACCTACCGGGCGCTCGGCATCGGCAAACTGATCGGGATGCCCGTGCCCGGCACTGGCACGGCGGTCTGGTGGGAGAGCTTACAGAACGGCATGGTCTTCGGCATCCCGCAGGTGGGTATGGTCGGCAATGACGGCAAGTACCTCGAAAACCAAGAGCTGGAGCCAGACGTGAAGGCCCCGAATGAGCCGGGCGAGGTAAGCAAGGGACGTGACCAGCAGTTGGAGGCAGCGGTGAAGGCGTTGAAGGAGGTGCTGAAGCCGTGAGCCTATTTCTCTTAAAATTAAAAAGGGCTGCTCAAAATGGGCAGCCCTTTTCATTTCACCAAATCCTAAAAGCAAGAAAGGGGTCGTTTCAATCGAAACGACCCCTTTCCTGAAAAATTAAAGATGGCAAGCAACCATATCGCACCGCTCAACAATCTACCCTTGCTGCGTTTCCACCCTGGGGGAGTTCGACCGGAGCTGGTCGTACGGCGCTTGCCGCTGCAAAGGTAGTAAAAAACTCCAACCGTTTTCTGGCACAAAAAAATTCTGGGTGAATTATTTATTTGCTCGATTCCTGTAAAGTTTTTGTTCAAACCAAAAAAAACCTGCACCGAAATAAATCTTACCCTATTTTTGCCCCGGCGACGAAAGGTCGCTTGTTTGGCAAACCATGTTAATAGAGGATTTTGAACTATTTTATCAAAACAGACTTGAAAAGAAAAGGCTTGCTACGCACACAAACAGATTTTTTCAATCATTTTTTTATTAATCATTTTTAATTTTTTTTCTTGTTATGAACATCTTTGTAGCAAAGCTGGATTTCAACACGACCAGCGAAGATTTGCAAGCCGCATTTGAAAAGTTCGGTGAAGTTTCTTCTTCCAAGGTTATTACAGACCATTTTACTGGTAAGTCAAAAGGATTTGCCTTCGTCGAGATGCCCAATGATGACGAGGCTAGAGCAGCGATTAACGCTTTAAATGAGAGCGAGATTGACGGAAGACCCATTTTTGTAAAAGAAGCTACCCCTAGGGAAGATCGCCCACAGCGCAGCGCTTATGGCGATGGCAGTGGTGGTAGAGAGGGCGGTTATCGCCCACGCACCAGCAGTGGTGGAAGCAGTGGCGGCGGCTACAGCGGAGGCGGAAGCCGTGGCGGTGGAGGCGGCGGTTACGACCGTGGCGGCGGAGGCGGTTACGGTGGCGGCGGGAGCCGTGGAGGCGGAGGCGGCGGTTACGACCGT
>JBGSWN010000106.1:0-20902 GCA_041752395.1 Saprospiraceae bacterium
TCAATCCTCCGGCCCCCGCACATCAATCGTAATCCCACCTTCTTTCGCAAACCCCTGAATCGAATAAGCAAACGTCAGCATCACGTACCGCCCCAACGAGCGAGTGCGCTGTTCCTCCAGGTAATTCAGCTCGCTGCTGCGCCGGATACCCACATTTTTGTTGAGCAAATCAAAGCCAGAAAGGGTCAGCTTGCCCCGATTGTTTTTCAATAAATACCTCGAAATACTGGCCTCCCAGAGTGGCACAATCTGCTGGCTGCCGAAGTTTACATCGGAATAAACCGAGTACCGGAACTTGCTCCCAAACTCCCATTTTTTGTTGGGATAAACGGTCGCTTCGGCGTAGTAGCGGCGGTTGAGGTAAGTCTGGTTGAGGGCTTCGGCATCGGAATAAGTCGTTTTGTTATGGCTCAAACGAGCGCCGATGGTAGCGTCAAAGAACTCCTTTTTGCGGTTGCTGAACGACAGGTCAATATTGTTCGTGATGCGGTCGGTGCTGTTTTCCTGCTCGTTTACGAAGAGGATGCCACGGTTCCAAGAGGTATTAAAATTGAGCCGGATGGTGGTTTTAATTGGTCGCAGCGGCGTGCTTAAATCCACGTAGCCCCGTAGTGAGCGGTCATTTTTCACGTTCACCGGGCGCACCGTGCGGCGGAACAACGAGTCCACCGAACTGGCATTTGAGATGCGGTCTTTCACATATTCCGCCTGAATATTTGCGAAGAAACTGGTGAACGTAAATTGGTCGAAACGCATAAAATTGGCATTAAACTGATGGGCGTACTCCGGCTGCAAATTCGGGTTACCGACGTAGAGGTTCAGCGGGTCGGAATTGTCCACCAACGGCTGCAATTGCTCCGGCGATGGCTCCCGCAAATTGGTCTGGTACTCGAACCTGAAATTCCTGCCGATGCCCGGCTCGTAATTGAAAAACAGGCTTGGCAACAACTTCGTGAAACTGCGTTTCAGTGCTTCAAGTTCACCCCGTTGCTGGCCTTCGAGTGAAGAGCGTTGCACGGCGCTGCCACCTGTCAGGTTCCACAATTTGCGGTTCAACATAAAATTCAAGCCAGCCAGGTCGTAGGTATAGCCCCGGTCGAAATGGTTGGAAAGTTGGTCGTTCTGCGACTCGCCACCGGGGCCGATGTCGTAAAAATTCTTGCCCGTTTCGTTGGTATAATTTTGTCGGGAAGCGTTGATTTCCAGATATTTAGCATTACCGAGCGGCTCGGTGTAGGATGCGCTGAGTCCGTAGCTCATGGCATCATCCGTGGTGTTTTGGCGCTGGTTCAGTGGGATGCGGGTGCTGTCAGTTTGATAAAAATTAGTCTCCGAAATCAGTTTTCCATTTTGTGAATTTGTGCCCAAATTGAACGCCCCATCCGCCACGAACGCCCTGCCTTTTTTCCCAGAACGACGACGGTAGGTGGCCGTGTTCGTGAGGTCGAGGCGCTGGCCTGTGGAGCGGTAGTCACGGCTGTTTTCATTCTGCAAAAAACTGTTACTGCCGAAGGTTTTGCCCGATCCAAAGCTGTTGTGCCGTGCATCGCTGAGGGCTAGGCTGCTTTGCAAACTGATGTCCTGAAAGCTGTCAATTTCGTGTTTCAACCGCATATTGAAACGGTGGTTGAAGCTCTCGCTGTGCGTGTTTTCCTCCTCCGTGCTACGAAAACTCTGGTCGCCGAGCAGGTTCTGCCGTTCGGTAATTCGGTCGATGTCGTTTTGGATTTTGCTCAAAAAATAGCTCGTCCGCAGCTCCGTTTTTTTACCAAAATCCCGGTTGAAATTCAGGCCGCCCGCCCAAGTGGTCATCAGCCCGTCCACCTGCCCGCCTTCGAGTGGTATGCCCGCTTGCCCCAAATCAAAGGACATGCGCACACTGCGATTGCCACCGCCCCCGCCGCCACTCATCATGCTGCCGAGGCCGCCCATGAACTGCATATAATCGTTGAAACTGAAGCCCGCTTGGTTGATATTGTTGGCCATGCCGATGGCCGAAAGCTGGCTTTTTTGTGAAAAACGGTTGAGGCTAAAACGGCCCTGATAGCGCTCGTCCGTGCCACCACCCGCAGTAGCATTTCCGAAGTAGCCGTTCTTGTGGTCTTCCTTCAACGAGAGGTTGATGGTCTTCGAGTCCCGCCCATCCTCGATGCCCGTGAAATCGGCCATGTCCGATTTTTTGTCGTAAACCTGCACCTTGTCCACTGCGTCGGCGGGCAGATTTTTGGTGGCCACCTGCGGGTCGTTTCCGAAGAATTCCTTGCCGTCCACGAAGACGTGTTGCACCGTTTCGCCCTGCGCTTTGATGGTGCCATCGGCTTGCACTTCAACGCCAGGCAGCTTTTTCAAAAGGTCTTCCACCACTGCGCCGGGCTGCACTTTGAAGGCGGCAGCGTTGTAATTAATCGTGTCGCCATTCATCCGCAGCGGCACCCGGTCGGCGGTCACTTCCACCTCGCCGAGGGTGGAGGAGGCAGGGGCGAGCGTGATTTTTCCCAAGTCAAATTTGTCATTGCCGGAGGCAACCTGAATGGGCTGCCAAAGGGTTTCAAAACCAACATAACTCACTTGCAGCAGGTACTCTCCGGGCGTGATTTTTTTCATCGAAAACCGCCCGTCCGCTTCCGTAATGCCGAAAGCGGAGAGGGTGGAGTCCTTTTTTTCCATCAAAACGACAGTGGCGGAAAAGAGGCTCGTGCCTGTGCTGTCAGCGACGATGCCAGTGAGCTCAACGGACTTTTGTGCAAGTATTTTGAATGAGAAAAGCAATAAGAAAAGTACAATCGGGTATTTAGTTTTCATAGCTGAAATACTGGTAAGATTGTGAGGATGCGCGAGGAGGATTGGACACGGACTGGACGGATTAGACTGATTTTCACGGATTTAAAGAATCAGTGTTCATCCGTTAGATCCGTCCAATCTGTGTCCAATCCTCCTCGCAAGAAAAAATCAATTCCGAATAATCATCCGCATCGTGCCCGGCGCACCGCCGCCAGATTCCATGCCCATTTCCTTCATCTTCTCCGCTTCGATTTTCTTGAACTCTTCGGCGGTCATTTCCTTGCCTTTTGATGGTTTAACGAGGGCATCTTTTGGTAAATCTTTGAACTCAACTTGTGTGGCGACTATCGTTCGCTGGTCGCCGTTCAGGTTCATTTCTAGGATGAGGCCGGGCAAGCCAGCATTGACACCGGGGCCAGTGCTGACAGGGATTTGTGGGGTGAACCATGCGATGATGTTGGTGGCACTGTCGAGCTGCACCGTGGCCTTTTGACAAACGAAACCGAGCATTTTCTTCTGCTCACCCGTGATTTTCCAAGCGGGTGCCTTCGCCTTGTCCGAAATGAGGAAATTCCGCCCGAAAAACTCCCGGCTTTCGAGGGTGGTGCCTCCGGCAATGTCCCGGTAGAGCTTGTTGTCGGGCCGCTGGATTTTGATTTGAAAATCGCCGCCGCCACTGTTGCCGCTCATTTCCACATTGCCTTCGTCTTCGGTGCCCGCCTTGTCTTGGTAGAGCGAGGCATTGGTGTTGAAAAAAAGCGTTTTTGGGAACGACTGCGTGGGCGGCATCATCTTTTTCATCTCCTCAGCTTCGGGGCCATCGCCGAAGTCGAGCTGTAGTTTGACGGTTTCGGTGTAGGTGATTTCGCCTTCTGTTTGCTGGGCATATAACGCCAATGGCAATAAAAATGCAGATAATAAAATAATGCGTTTCATGTTCTTGATTTTATTAGTGAACACCAGTAATTGCAGGTATTTTTATGAATTAAACATTGTTAATTCAGTCAATAAATGACAACTAATGACGGGGCAAATTTAGGATGTATATTTGCGAAAGCAGGTTAATCAACCTTGGTTTAAGGTTAATTAAGGTTAATGAACCGTGCAGACCGTTGCGGAGCAGCTTAACTTTGTGACATGAAGTTCGACCGCCACAAATTTTCCGTCGTTTTGATGTCCGCCAGCCTGGTACTGTTGGCGGGCTTCTTGGTGCTTTTTTTGAAAAAAGCATGGAGCGATGAGGTGCTGGCATTGAAAAAAGAAACGGGTTTTCTCTTCGTAAACAGCATCCGGGGCATCGAAGGGGACATGATGGATAGGCTGATGACCCACAATATCCTGAATGTGGGAGACTCCGTTCGGCATGAGTTCCGTTTTCAATTGCCGAGCAACCCGAAAAACGATTCGCTCAAAGTCCTGACATTTATTAACGAAGAAAAACTGCGGTTTCCAGAGGCGGATTCCAACGTCAATATTCGCATCACCGCCAAATCCACGGGCGGTGGCGAGACGGAGGTGGCTGGCTCTTTGTCCATGATTGTGGCCATGACCGGTGATGAAAACGGCTCGGATTCCCTGTTTCGCAGAAAGCCGAATCCAGCACTTTGGACGATGGTGGATTCCAATTTCGCAGCCTCCATGGACAGGGCAAAACTGCCCGTGGAATATGAAATCGTTCGCATCGGAGGCGACTCGGTTGGTCCAGAAATCGGTGCTCGTTCCGGGAGTTATACCGACCTGGCTAGCGGCGATAAATATGTGGCCGAACTGTCCAATTACAATGGCTATATCTTCAAAAAAATACTGCCAGAACTGGGCTTCTCGCTTGGCTTGTTCAGCATCGTGTCGCTCGCTTTTTTCACCGTTTTCAAAAACCTGCAAGCACAGCGCAGGCTCACCGAACTGAAGAACGATTTCATCCAAAACGTGACACACGAACTAAAGACGCCCATCGCCACCGTCGGTGTGGCCATCGAGGCGCTCCGCAATTTCGACGCCATGAAAGACCCCGCTCGCACCGAAGAATACCTCGACATTTCTAAGAGCGAACTGAACCGCCTCAGCCTGCTCGTGGACAAGGTGCTGCGCATGTCGCTTTTCGAAAAAACAGCGCCGGTGCTGCACCTCGAAACCGTTGATTTTCAGGCGATTGTGAACGAGGTGTTGGCTTCGATGAAATTGCAGTTTGAAAACCAAAATGCCCAAGTCAGCTTCGAGGCTAACGGTGATGATTTCAGGGTAAACGGCGACCGCCTTCACCTCACCAGCGTTGTTTACAACCTCCTCGACAATGCCCTGAAATACAGCCCCGGTCCGCCCGAAATTGCTGTGCGCCTGTTTTGCGAAGCGAAAGAAATAAAACTGGAAGTGGCCGACAAGGGCATCGGCATAGCGCCAGAGCACCAGCAGCGCATTTTTGAAAAATTCTATCGGGTGCCGACGGGGAATGTTCATAATGCGAAGGGGCACGGGCTAGGGTTGAGTTACGTGGCGAGCGTTGTACAGCAGCATGGCGGTCGGATTGAGGTAGAAAGCGGGGATGATTTTAAAACAAGTTTTAAAATACACTTGCCGAGGCTTGATGGGACACAGATTTGATGGATTAAATAGATTTACACGGATTTAATCAGTTCAAATCAGTCCAATCCGTCAAATCCGTGTTCCATCCTTCTCGCGTACACGACATGAATCAAATCAAAATACTCTACGTCGAAGACGAGCCTTTCCTCGGAAAAATCGTCAAGGAATCCCTCGAATCCCGTCAGTTTGATGTGCGGCTGGTGGCCGATGGGGGGAAGGTGATGCCCGCCTTCGAGCAGTTTCAACCGGATGCCTGCGTGCTGGATGTGATGCTACCGAACCGGGACGGCTTTTCGTTGGGGGAGGAAATCCGGCAAAAACACCCGTCTGTGCCCATCCTTTTTCTTACTGCCAAAGTGCAGACGGAAGACGTGCTTCAAGGCTTCAAGGCTGGCGGAAACGACTATGTGCGCAAGCCGTTCAGCATGGAGGAACTCATTGTGCGCCTACAAAATTTGCTGGCATTGCGCAGCAACCAACCCATCCAAAATCCGCAGGACGGCATCGCTCTGGGCCAATTCCGCTTTTACCCCAATCGCCAAGAACTCCGCTTCGGCGACAGCTCGCCCCGTCTGCTTTCTCATCGAGAAACCGAATTGTTATCCATGCTCACCTCGCCGCCCAATGCCAATGTGGCTCGAAAAGACATCCTCGACAAGCTTTGGGGCAACGACAGTTTCTTCAATTCCAGAAACCTCGACGTGTATGTCTCCAAGTTGCGGGAGTATCTGCGGGAGGATGCGTCGGTGCAATTGCTGACGCTGAAGGGGGTGGGGTATCGGTTGGTGTGTTGATTTAAATATCCGTAAATGGATTGATGTACTTCAATCCCTAAACTTTTTTGAAATCATCGTCATTCCTTGAAATTAATGTAAAATCGTTAGCCAATGCCGTTGCCGCAATGACGGCATCAGGCAGTTTCATTTTATGGCTACGCCTAATTTCAATGGCTTTATTGGCGATTTCATCGGTTAATGCAATGACCTCGCTATCATTGACAAAATTCGTCACTTTCTTAATCGCATTTGCGCTTGGTGCCTGCCAACCAAGTAATTCTATTTTGGAGATAATGGAGATGAAGCTGCCAGTTTCGTCCAGATTTTCTTCTAAGAAATCCAGTGCTTTATCTGGTAGTAACCCATCAAGGAAGTAGATGACGGTATTGGTATCTAAGAGATAGGTCGTTCCCATTCGCTGCGGAGTTGGAGTAGTTGGGCGTCAATTTCTTGCACGGAAAGCCCTGTTTGCAAGCAGCCACGGTATTTGCCGAAGTGCTTTTTGCGATTGGGTTTTGGCTGTGTTGAAGCCGATTCGTATTTCTTCAAAAGCTGGGCAATGAACACCATAACCTCTTGTTTGAGGTTGTCTGGCAATTGCTGCAATTGAAGATAAATGAGTTGTTCTGACATCTTTAGTTTTTGAACTCTAGTTTTAACGTCGCCACGAAAATACAGTTTTTTTTTCGGCTAAATTCAAGTGTTCTTAAAAATCACTTTTGCTTGACCGCAATAAAATTAGGCTTTTGGATAGTTTTTATATCATTCTTCGAGATGATGCTTCGGTGCAGTTGCTGACGCTGAAGGGGGTGGGGTATCGGTTGGTGTGTTGAAACCGCTTTTTTTTTGAAATATTAAACCCACCGCCAATCTCAAGCCCAGTATGCTTGATTAATGCTAAATCAAGGAAAAAGCCTCCTGATTCCTGCTGGCGTTTAGTCCAAGACGGGTTGTTAATCCTGCGTTTATCAATCCCAAAACGGAAGATGGGCATAAGTGCAGCAACCCTAATAAAGCCACTTTTAAAATACCTGTGGAGGGCAAAGTTGCTCCCAAGCGTAGCATTCATGCTTGAATATTCCTTTGGGAAATAAAAGGATTGTTTTGGGGTGTACGATGCTTTTTGCCAGCCAAGCGTCAAGGCTGGTTCAAAATATAATTTGAAATTGCCGAGTTCCTTCCCAACTTGGATTCCTTTACTGAAACCGACCCTGCCACCAGCTAACTGTACCTCCGCATCTTGATACCTTTTGATGTTTCCAGTTGAATCCCTTACTGGTATTTTGGCAGCCTCTGGCTGGTAGGCGTGAAAGCCCATCAAGTTCCAACGGTTGTATTTTGTGACCTTGCGCAAGCTGAATTTTTTCCCTTTTTTGAGCTTATGCTTGTTTTGTTGCTTGAAATTGAAATAGGCTAATGAAAAACTGGGAAAGTGTTTCGAATGATAGTTGTTATCCAATTGAATATCCCCTAAATGACCATTTAGCCCAAGGTCTTTTTGGTTGTTTTGCAAGATAATGGAACCAGTAATGGCTTTTTGCCCAAGACAATAGAGGGAAGTAAAAAGGAAAAAGAGCGTAACTGTATTTTTCATGTTGATTGATTTGTGATGGAGCAAAGATAATCGCTGATTGACGAATTGAAATCCAAATTAGCGCAGGCCTCCCAAATCGGTATCCTAGCATCGAATTACAAGTTAGAGAACCCGCTTTCCTTTCCAAGTTGCGAAATGATGCTTCGGTGCAGTTGTTGACGCTGAAAGGGGGGCGGTTGGTGTGCTGAAGTATAAGTTGAAATTTAATTAAACATATAGTCACCTCCCACGCCAAAACCCAAACAAGCTCCAAGCCGACGGAAAGCAGCTACGTGGCGAGTCTGGCGAAAAAAGGCATAAAAAAAATTGCACAGAAAGTAGGGGAAGAGGCAGTCGAGCTTGTCTTGGAGGCACAGGGTGAGCAGCCGTCTTTTTTTTTTTTTTTTAGGAAGCAGCGGATTTGTTGTTCCACCTGTTAGTGTTGTTGCAGGCAAAGGGCTTTTCGCTGGCGGATGTGGAGGCAGTTTTTCCAAGCAGGAAAAAGTGGATTATTGCGGAGCAAAAACACAATCCAAAGCCAACGATTCGAGTTTTTAGCCTGTCTTTTCGACACGCAACCAATTTTTTCAACTAAAACCCACTAGCATGTCACACGTTTTCAGGACGGCTACCTTGCTGATTTTCAGCATGTTGAGCCTTTCCGTTTTTGCGCAGAAGTACACCATCAGCGGCTACATCGAAGATTCCGACACGGGCGAAAAACTCATCGCCGCCAACGCCTTCGACCTCCGCACCGCTTCGGGTGCGGTTTCCAACACCTACGGTTTCTACAGTCTCACTTTGCCGAAGGATTCCGTCCACCTCGAAATCTCGTACATCGGCTACGAGACGCAGCGGCTCGACCTTTACCTTGACAAAAACACCACGCTGAACATTAAACTCGGTTCGTCCATCGAACTGGCGGTGGTGGAGGTAAGTGCCAGCCGCCAAGCTCGTATCGAGGAGGAGGTACAGATGAGCCGGGTGGACATCCCCATTGAACAAATCAAAAAAATACCCGCCCTGCTCGGTGAGGTGGATGTGCTGAAAGTGCTGCAACTGCTGCCTGGTGTGCAATCGGGCGGCGAGGGTCAGAGTGGCCTCTACGTGCGTGGCGGCAGCCCCGACCAGAACCTCGTGCTGCTGGACGGTGTGCCCGTTTACAACGTGTCGCACGTGCTGGGCATCTTCTCTGTTTTCAACGCAGATGCCATCAAAAACGTGACGCTGACGAAGGGCGGGTTCCCGGCCCGGTATGGCGGCAGGCTTTCCAGTGTGCTGGAAATCAACATGAAAGAAGGGAACATGAACGAGGTTCACGGCGAGGGGAGTGTGGGGCTTATTTCATCGAAACTGACGCTGGAAGGGCCTATTTGGAAGGACAAAACCTCGTTCATAGTGTCAGGAAGGCGAACCTATGTGGACTTGCTGATGGCGCCGTTCATCAAGGCGGCCAATGCGGCGGAAGATGGCGGCGACTTTAAGGTGAAACTGTTTTTCTATGACCTGAACGCCAAAATCAACCATAAATTCAACGACAAGCACCGGCTGTACTTGAGCGCTTATTCTGGCTCGGATGTTTTTGGAACGGAGTTCAAGGATGACGGCGACAGCTTTGAAGGTGGCCTGGACTGGGGAAACCTCATCTCCGCCGCTCGATGGAACTGGCAAATCAACCCAAAAACATTTGCCAATACGACCCTGACCTACACCAATTACCAGATTGACATCGGCACGGGTTTCTCCTCGAAAAGACCCAATGAGCCTACCGAGCGGTTTTCGGCCAAGTACATCTCAGGCATCGAAGATATTGGCCTCAAGTTCGACCTCGACCACATCCCCAGCCCAAAGCACTACCTCCGTTTTGGCGGAGCCGCTACCCACCATACCTACAAGCCGGGTGCGCTGGCGCTAAAGTCAACTGCCGAGGATTTCAACCTGGATACGCTTATTGGCTCGCAAAATGCCAACAGCTTGGAGTTTGCCATGTACGCCGAGGACGATATTTCGCTGGGAGCATTGAAGGCCAATGTGGGCGTGCACCTAAGCGGCTTTGCCGTGGACGACAAATTTTACCCATCGGTGCAGCCCCGCCTCGGCCTGCGCTACCTGCTGCCGAAAAACGTGGCCTTGAAAGCCAGCTTCGCAACGATGACGCAGTTCATCAACCTGCTGACGAGCGAGGCCCTCAGCCTACCGACCGACCTTTGGGTGCCGAGCACCGAGCGGGTGAAACCGCAGCAGTCCTGGCAAGTGGCGCTGGGTGCTGCCAAAACGGTGCGGGAAGAGTACGAGTTCAGCATCGAGGCGTACTACAAGTCGCTGAAGAACGTGGTGTCGTTCCGGGAGGGTGCCTCCTTCCTGCTGGGCCTTGAAAACGACTGGCAGGACAAGGTGACGCAGGGCCGGGGCGAGACTTACGGTGCCGAGTTTTTCATCCAAAAGAAGAAAGGCCGCACCACGGGATGGATTGGCTACACGCTGTCGTGGAACTGGCGGCAGTTCGACGACATCAACGGTGGAAAGCGCTACCCGTTTCGCTACGACCGCCGCCACGACATCTCGGTGGTGGTGTCCCACGATTTTTCGAAGAAAATAAGCGGCAGCCTCGCTTGGGTCTATGGCACAGGCAATGCAGTAACGCTGGAGGTTTTTCAGTTCAACAATGTGCTGCGCAGCAATGGCGAGTCCGGCCAACCGGAATATTATTATGGCAATACAGTCGGTACAAGCGGGGACAAGAACAGCTTCCGAATGTCTGACTACCACCGCTTGGATGCCAGTATCGAGTTCAAGAAAAAGAAGAAATGGGGCCAAGCGGCTTGGGTACTGGGCGTTTACAATGCCTACTGGAACCGTAATCCGTACTTTATTTTGGCAGACGAGGACTATAGTTACGACCCCGTGACGGGGGTGGAGACTAGTACCACGAAGTTCAAGGAAATCAGCATCCTGCCCATCATCCCTTCCATTGCCTATAATTTCAAATTCTAAAATCGAATCAACATGCAACGCAATATATTTTCCTTTTTTTGCTCCGCAACAATTGCCTTTTTGCTTGCTTCTTGCAACGGAGACAAGTTCTCGCAGGTGGTGGAGATTGACCTGCCGGAGCATACGCCGGTGCTGTCGGTTTCCGCAGAGTTTTCGAGCGTGGACTCACTGCTGACGGCATTTGTTTACCATACATACGCCACCAACGAAAAACCCGATTCCACGAACGTGGCCAATGCCACGGTCAAACTCTACAAGGATGGGGAGCTGGTTCGGGAGCTTGTATTAAATCAGTTTTCATTCATCAAAGATTCTTATCAAGCCGAAGGCGCAGGTATTTTTTCCGCTGGGGGCAGCTACCGTTTGGAGGTGAGCGCACCGGGCTTTGCCACGGTTTTTGCGGAGCAAAAAATGCCAAGAAAAGTGGAAATCGCAGAAGTGACCGTGAAGCCGGAAAGCGTGCCCGACATTGACGGCAGCAGGCTGGACGAACTAATCGTGGAGTTCGACGACCCGGCTGGCGAGGAGAACTATTATGCGCTCGATGCCTTCCAGACCTTTTGTTACTTCGATGGCGTTGACACGTTTTGCTACAACCAAAGCGCCTACCTTGACAGCTTCGACCCGCTTTTGGAGTACAGCCCTACCAGCGGCTTGATTATCAGTGACAAGACTTTCGATGGGAAACGGGTGGTGCTTCGGGCCACTTCTTACAATTCGCTGCAACCCAGCTCGCCGGACGAAAGGCTTGTGGTACAGCTTGTTCACATCTCAAAAGAAAAATATTTCTACCTGCGTTCACTGAGCCAGTACCAGGATGCCGATGGAAACCCCTTCGCCGAACCTGTTACCGTGCAGGGGAATATTGAGGGTGGGGTGGGGCTGTTTGCGCTAGAGGCGGTGGATACATTGCAGGTGAGGTTTTAAGGGGGTTGCGATATTGAATTATTGAGATATTGAAGATATTGACGAACTTCGTGAGCGCTTCGAAATAACTCAATAACTCAATATCACAATCATGGAAGCCTACGCCCAAGCCCTCACCATCGCCATCCCGTTTTTCGTCCTGCTCATCCTCGTCGAGGAAGTGGCCGCCCGCATCATGGGCGTGTCCGTCAACCGAGGATTAGATGCCGTGAGTAGCCTCAGCAGCGGCGTCACCAATGTGGTGAAGGACGTGCTTGGCCTCAGCATCGCCATCGTTTCTTACAGCTGGATGGTGGAGCACCTCGCCATTTTTACGATAAAAACAACGTGGCTGGTGTTCGTGCTGGCCTTCATCGCCAAGGATTTTGCGGGTTACTGGACGCACCGGCTGGAACATACCGTCAATTTTCTTTGGAACCGCCACATCATCCACCACAGCAGCGAGGAGTTCAATTTAAGTTGCGCCTTGCGGCAAAGCATCAGTGAGGTTTTTCAGATTTTCACCTTCCTGATGCTCCCGGCGGCAATGATTGGCGTTCCCGTAGCGGTGGTGGCAGTCATTGCACCGATTCAATTGTTCGCCCAATTCTGGTACCACACGAGGTTGATTGGTAAAATGGGTTTTCTGGAAAAATTCCTCGTGACGCCCAGTCACCACCGGGTTCACCATGCGATGAACAGCGTGTATTTGGACAAAAACTACGGCCAGATTTTCATTATTTGGGATAAAATATTTGGCACGTTCCAGCCGGAACTTGCCGAGGTGCCGCCTGTTTATGGCGTAAAAAGGCCCGTGAAAACTTGGAATCCCATCCTCATCGGCTGGCAGCATTTCTGGCTATTGCTCAGCGATGCTTGGCACACCCGCAGTTGGTGGGACAAGTTGCGCCTTTGGTTCATGCCCACCGGCTGGCGGCCTGCGGACGTGGCTTCAAAGTACCCCGTGACTATTTTGGAGAATTTTGAAGGTTTTGAAAAATACGATTCCCAGCCTTCCCGTGCGCTCACGGCTTGGGCTTGGGTGCAACTCACGGTTACGCTGGCGCTCATGTTTTGGCTTTTCAATCAAATTGCTGTGATTGGGATGCCGGGTATTTTCATTTATGGCGCCTTCCTTTTTGTGAGCGTTTTCAGCTATTCCACACTCATGGACAAAAGCCGCTGGGCGGTAGGGACGGAGGTTGTTCGGGCTGCTTTTGGGTTGGGGCTGATTTGGTGGCAGGACTGGGATTGGTTTGGGTTGGGGCAAAGTGGGAGCTATGTCGTGGTGGCGTTCCTGTTGGTGTCGCTGGTGGCGGTGACATTTTTTTCTAAAAGGGAAATACTGACGCAACAGGTGTCTCGGATTTGATTTAATGAAAATTTAATCTGAAAGTATATGAGGTTTACTAATTAAGGCATAGTTGTTGAACTAGGCTTAATTCCTTCTTTACTTTCCCCCCATAAGTTAAAATCATTTTGCTTAACAACTTATTAATAAAAATCCCGTTACAGGATATTGATTTAAAGCATCTTAACTTGTTATTTTTGCAGCTTATATGAGTTCAATCCGACAACATATCATCTTCAAATACTTCTGGCTGCTGATGACAGGCTTGTTCATCAACACCAGTGTCGATCCCGTTGACCCCCATGGGGACTGGGTGGCAGAAGACTTGTCGGTGAACGAGATGGAAACCATCACGGAGATCTTAGCGGAGCAAATATTGGACATTGAAAACTGCTTTGAAGAAACCAACGACGACGACCCAGATAGCAGTACGGCTGTTAAAGTTTTGAAAGATGTTTCCCAATATATTCCGGTCAAAATAACAGCGCCCAAGCTGGCTTCAAGTTTGACCGGCAATTTGCCCACCCTAGGTTATTTCAAGCGATTTAATTCTCAATTTATCTCTGAAATAAATGCGCCACCACCCAAATTGGCCGCATAAATAAATGATATGCCCGGCATCCGCCGTGCGCATATTCCACTATTATTTTTATTTAAGATAATTGGTCTGTTGCCGCTTGCAACTGCCGAGCCTCATTGCTTGTCGCATAATATGCGATACAATCAATTGGTAACGCATTTGTACTGCGTTTGCCAACAGCAATGCGCTAATGGCCAACAGCCAACCCTATCCCCCTTTGTGCGGCTTGCTCCGCCACAACCGTTAACCATTTCATTAAATTCACACAACCATGTTTACAAATAATCGCTTTAATTTTCTTTCGCTGGCCATGCCCAGCCTATTTGCAGTGCTTCTACTCACGGCCTGTGCTTCCGATAAAACACCCGGCGAAACCGTTGCCGAAACCCAATCTTACCCCGTCACCCAGCCGCTCGTCATGGACACCACCTATCAGAAGGAGTACGTCGCCGACATCCAGTCGCCGCAGCACGTCGAGCTGCGGGCCAGGTTACAGGGCTTCCTCGAAAAAGTACATGTGGACGAAGGCCAGGCTGTAAGGGAAGGGCAAGTGCTTTTCACCATCAGCAGCCAAGCGTTCAGGGAGGAACTCAGGAAGGCAAATGCCCTACTGAACAGCGCCGAGGCGGAGGCGAAAGTTGCGGAGGTGGCGGTGCAGAACACCCGCATCTTGGTCGAGAAAAACGTCGTCTCCAAGTCCGAACTGGCCATGTCGGAGGCGAAGTTAGAGGCGTTGCGGGCGAAGATTGAGGAGGCAAAATCCGACGTGTCGGCTGCCCAGTTGAACCTCTCCTTCGCAAAGGTGAAGGCCCCGTTCAGCGGCATCATCAACCGCATACCCAACAAGCAGGGCAGCCTCATCGAGGAGGGCATGCTGCTCACCACTTTATCCAGCAACCACAATGTTTTTGCCTATTTCAACGTCTCCGAAAAAGAGTACCTTGAATTGGAACAACAAAAGAATACCGACTGGAAAAAAAGCGCCTCGCTCATGCTCGTCAACGGCCAATTGCACCCATATAAAGGCAGGGTCGAGACCGCTGAAACGGTCATTAACAAGGCCACGGGCAGCATCGCCTTCCGTGCCCGCTTCCTCAATCCGGGACATTTTCTCAAGCATGGTTCCAGCGGTAAGGTGCTCATCGAAAACGAGTTGAAAAACGCCTTGGTCATCCCTCAGAAATCCACTTTCGAGGTGCAGGACAAGCTCTATGTCTATGTCGTGGGTGAAGGCAATAAGGTGGAAATGCGGCCCATCGTGCCCAAGCTGCGCCTCTCGCACCTCTATGTCATCGAGAGCGGGCTTTCGGTCAACGACAAGTTCATTTACGAAGGCATTCAAACCGTGCAGCAGGGGGATGTTATAGTGCCGGAGTTCAAGCCATTGGGGGAGTTTATGTCAATGCTGGCGATGCGGTGATTGGCACAGCTGGGAGGTGACATCTTTTTTCCCTTGAAATTGATAGTTAATTAAAAAATTCGAGCAGGGAAAAAAGATGTCACCTGAAGCTTGGCAGTTCCCTTAAATTAAACTACCTGAAAAGTATGAAAACCCAATACTGGTGCGGCCTCCCCGCACCCAGCCAATCATTTACCTAAATCAAAAATAATGACCGTAAAATTCATACATCGCCCCATTCTCTCCATTGTCATATCCACCTTCATCACCATACTCGGGGTATTGGCGCTGACGCAACTGCCCATGACGCAGTTCCCCAGCGTGGCACCACCGGAGGTGAACGTGACCGTGGAATACACCGGTGCCAATGCCGAAACCGTGACTAAGGCTGCCCTCGTACCGCTCGAACGTGCCATCAACGGCGTACCGGGCATGAAGTACATGTCATCCGATGCCGGGAACGACGGCGTGGGCGTGGTGCAGGTCATCTTCGAGGTGGGAACCGACCCCGACGTGGCCGCCGTCAACGTGCAAAATCGGGTGACTGCCGTCATGGGCGAACTCCCCACCGAAGTGACCCGCAACGGCGTGAAAATCGCCAAGGAGGAGAACGCCATGCTGATGTACCTCAACATCTTCAGCCGGGACTCGATGCTGGACGAAAAATTCCTCTACAATTTCGCCGACATCAACGTATTGGCGGAACTGAAAAGGGTCAACGGCGTCGGCTTCGCCGATATTTTGGGGGCAAAAGAGTACGCCATGCGCATCTGGCTCAAGCCCGATAAACTGCTGGCCTACAACCTCTCCACCGACGACATCCTCGACGCCCTCGACGAGCAGAACATCGAAGCGGCTCCCGGCAAAGTGGGCGAGAGCAGCGACAAAACCGCCCAGTCGCTCCAATACGTCATCAAGTACACGGGCAAGTACAACACCGAGGAGCAGTACGCCAATTTGCCCATAAAATCCACGCCCGACGGGCAGATTCTGCGGATAAAGGACGTGGCGGACGTGGAGTTCGGCACCACCTATTTCGATGTGGAAGCCAAGCTGAACGGCCAGCCCTGTGCCGCCCTCATGCTCAAGCAATTGCCCGGTTCCAATGCCAGCGAGGTCATCGCCAACGTGAAAAAACGCATGGCGGAAATCAAGCAGAGCGCCTTCCTCGATGGCATGGACTACGAGGTGAGCTACGACGTTTCCCGCTTCCTCGACGCCTCGGTGCACGAGGTCATCAAGACGCTCATCGAGGCGTTCCTGCTGGTTTCGCTGGTGGTTTTCATCTTCCTGCAAGACTGGCGCTCGACGCTCATCCCGGCCATCGCCGTGCCCGTTTCGCTGGTCGGCACCTTCCTGTTCATGCAGCTTTTCGGCTTCTCGCTGAACCTCGTCACGCTGTTCGCCCTCGTGCTGGCCATCGGCATCGTGGTGGACAACGCCATCGTGGTCGTCGAAGCCGTTCATGCCAAGATGGAGGGCAACGCCCGCATCACGTCCATGCAGGCTACCGAGCAGGCGATGCATGAAATCAGCGGGGCCATCGTCGCCATCACGCTTGTCATGTCTGCGGTGTTCATCCCGGTGGCGTTCATGTCGGGGCCGGTCGGCATTTTTTACCGACAATTTTCAGTCACGATGGCCATTTCCATCGTGCTGTCCGGCGTGGTGGCGCTCACGCTCACGCCTGCGCTTTGCGCCATTTTGTTGAAAAATACGCATGGTAGTCATCATGGCAAAAAGTCGTTGACCACCCGTTTTTTCGCAGGTTTCAACCGCTGGTACGATGGGCTGGCCAACCGCTACCAACGGTTGCTCGGCGCATTGGCCAGCCGTCGGGTCGTCACCTTTGCCATGCTTGTTGCCTTCGTTGCTGGCACAGGTTTTTTGGGTAAATTATTGCCGACAGGCTTCATCCCCAACGAAGACCAGGGCACGTTTTACGCCAGTATCACCACGCCTTCCGGCTCTACTTTGGAGCGCACAAAGGAAGTCGTCAACGAGATACAACGGGTGAGCAAGGGCATAGCAGCCATCGAATCGGTGTCCACTTTGGCGGGCACGAACATCCTCTCCGACGGCACGGGCGCTACCTACGGCACTTGCCTCGTGAACCTGAAACCTTGGGAGGCAAGGAAAGAGACCGTGGACGATGTGATTGGCATTTTGGAGGAGAAAATCGGGCATATCAAGGATGCCAAAATCGAGCTGTTCCCGCCGCCCGCCGTGCCGGGTTATGGCAACGCCAGCGGCTTCGAGCTGCGGCTGTTGGACAAAACGGGCAAGGGCGACTTTAAGGCGATGGAAGGCGTCGTGCAGCAGTTCATCGCCGACCTGCAAGCCCGACCAGAGATAGCCTCGGCATTTACCATTTTCGATGCCAGCTACCCGCAGTACATGGTGCATATTGACAATGACAAGGCGGCGCAAAAAGGCGTGACCGTGAGCAATGCGATGGGCGCTTTGCAAACGCTGCTCGGCTCGGAGTACGCCACAAATTTCATCCGTTTCGGCCAAATGTACAAGGTGATGGTGCAGGCACTGCCAGAGTACCGTGCCAAGCCGGAGGACATCTTGAAGCTCTACGTGAAAAACGATGAGGACGAAATGGTGCAGCTTTCGGCGTTCATGTCCATTGAAAAAATCTATGGCGTTGACCAAGTGACCCGCTACAATATGTACCCCTCTGCCGAGCTGAACGGCGAGGCGGCACCGGGCTACAGTTCCGGTTCGGCCATCGCTGCCGTGCAAGAGGTGGCCAAGGCCAAATTGCCGAAAGGCTACGACATAGACTGGGCGGGCATCACCCGTGACGAGGTGGCGACGGGCAACCAAGCCGTCTATATCTTCCTGATTTGCCTGCTGTTCGTCTATCTTTTGCTTGCTGCGCAATACGAGAGCTTCCTGCTGCCCATGCCCGTCATTCTCAGCCTCCCGACCGGGGTGTTCGGGGCTTTTGCACTGCTCGCAGCGATGGGCTTGGAGAACAATATCTACGCCCAGATTGCGATGGTCATGCTCATCGGGCTACTGGGAAAAAACGCCATCCTCATCATCGAGTTCGCCGCCATGAAGCACAAGGAGGGCCTGACGCCGCTCCGTGCTGCCATCGAAGGAGCAACGCTGCGTTTGCGCCCCATCCTGATGACCTCGTTCGCCTTCATCGCTGGCTTGTTGCCGCTGCTTTTCGCCAACGGCGCAGGTGCCATCGGCAACCGGACCATCGGCGCAGCGGCAGCGGGCGGGATGCTGTTCGGGGCGGTGTTCGGGGTCGTGCTCGTGCCGGGGCTGTACGTGATTTTCGCCACGCTTTCCGAGTTTTTTGTGAAAAAAGCGAAGGAAGAACAGGTGGAGATTACGGAGGAAATGCCGCTTACGGAGGAGATGGAAGGGGTGGAAATTGGAAATTGAGAAATCGAAGATTTACGCCAGTTAATTGATTTAAGATATAAGATAGACGATTTCAGATTTGAGATTTAGCGGGACAATGCCAGCATTTGCTGGTATTTTCATAAATCAAAAATCATTTATAGATAGTCGCAATTGAAATTGATGCTTGGGTTGGTCAATTTGGCAGACCCCTCCTCTCGAAAAGGGCCTTCAACTTTAAATGCGTTCATCTATAATCGCCAATTAAATCTAAAATATTATATCGTATATCTTAAATCTTAAATCAAAAAAAATCAAGAATTAAAAATGCAAAATATCAAATCATATATCCCTCATATTGCCATCATCGCAATACTGGGCATATTCAGTTGCAAGCCCGTCGAAGTCCTACGCACGGACAGCCTGCTGCCCATGCCGGACGCCTTTGCCAGTGCCACCGCCGACACCGCCAACTCGGCCGCCCTCAACTGGCGGGAATACTTCAACGACCCCTACCTCGAAGGGCTGATTGACACCGCCTTGGCCAACAACCTCGACCTGAAAATGGCCGTGCAGCGCATCGAGGCGTCAAAGGCGGGCATACTGGCGGCGAACGGGGCGCTGCTGCCTACCGTGGAAGCGGCAGGTACGACTAGCTTGCGCAAATTTGGCCGCTACACGATGGACGGTGCTGGGAACATCACCACCGAAATGATTGACGGCAAGCTCATCCCGATTAACCTGCCCGATTTTTTCGTAGGCCTGCAAAGTAGTTGGGAAATTGACGCTTGGGGCAAACTGAAGAACCGCCGCCAAGCCGCCGCCAACCGTTTTCTTGCGAGCGTGGAGGGGCGAAACTTCGTGCAAACGAGCCTCGTCGCCGAAATCGCCGCCGCCTACTACGACCTCTTGTCGCTTGATGCCAGCCTGCGCATCGTTGACGAGAACATCGGCATACAGCAGAACGCCCTTGAACTAGTGCGGGTGCAAAAAGAGGCGGGCATGGCCAACGAATTGGCCGTTGAGCAGTTCGAGGCGCAACTGCTCGGCCTGCGGGGGCAGCGCATCGAGATGGAGCAACTCATTGTGGAAAACGAGAGCGTCATCAACTATCTCTGCGGCAGGTACCCGCAGCCCGTGCAGCGTAGCAGCCTTGATTTTTTGAAAATGTCGCCGCCGTCGTTGGTGGCTGGCGTACCTGCCCAGTTGCTCCGCAACCGCCCCGACATACGGGCAGCGGAACTGGAACTGGCTGCTTCCAAAGCCGACCTGAACGCTGCCCGTGCGCTGTTTTACCCAACCGTGGAAATCAATGGGCTGCTGGGCATGCAAGCCTTCCGCCCCGATTTATTGGTGACAAAACCCGCCTCGCTGGCCTACGGGCTGCTCGGTGGCTTGGCGGCCCCGCTCATCAACAAACGGGCAATACAGGCAGAGTTCAACGCTGCCGATGCCTACCAATTGGAGGCGCTGTATGCCTACCAACGGGCCATCCTCGGCGGCTACGTGGAGGTTCACAACGGGCTGGCGGGCCTCCGCAACCTTCAGCGTTCCCTCGACCTAAAACGCTCGGAGGCGGAGGTTTTCACCCGCTCCATTTCTACCTCCAATGACCTGTTCCGCACGAGCCGGGCCACCTACTTGGAGGTCTTGTTTGCGCAGCAAAACGCCCTGAGCACGAGGCTGGAACTGGTGGAGATGAAGCAGCGGGAATTGATGCTGGGGGTTGGGGTTTATCGGGCGCTGGGGGGCGGGTGGCGGTAGGGAGGATTGGAAATTAGAAATTGGGGTGGCACGTTTATTAAACCTGACAGGTTCATTAAACGTGCTAAGTGCATTTTCCATAATTTTGATTTCACCAATCAAAACCTGTGCAGCATGAACTTAAAATTCAATATCGCTATTTTTTTTTTGCTGCTGTGGGCAATGCCACGGCTGGCCGCCCAATGCCCGCTGCCGCTCAATATTTCGATGGATTCGACGGTGAGCTTGTTGTGGGCGCAGTATTTGGAGCGTGGGGATTTGAAATATGAGGAAACCAACAAGCGGAGCTATGAACGGCACAAGAAAGCTGCCGCCAACCCTCGACTCGATTCCCTTTTCAGGGTGAGCAGGCAGTACATGGTTGAGCATTTGGGAGAAAAGGTTTTTTGTGAAAAAGTGGATATGGAGATTTATCAAGCGTTTAGCCATATCACATCCATATTTGAAGTTCGTTATCGCTTCTTTTATGACAAAGTTGGTAAAGAAACCCACTACAAAACTATACATTTCAGGTTCATTTTAGACGAAAGTAAACGACATGGCCGGGAAGACCTGTTTCCAGCTTTACCCAACTGCCATGAAAATCCCGCCCGCTGTGATTTCAAGATAACGCACCCCGACCAAGCCATCCAAATCGCTCAGGATGCAGGTTGGATTACGGAACAGGAGGTTGAAAAAATGGGCGTTAATGATGCGAATAACGGGTTCAAAGTGAATTGAGCAGGATGAAAAGAGCAGAGACAAGCCTTCCAAAGACGTGCTTCAACAAACCTTTTGTCGAACGCACTTTGGAAGCTGACTGAATGCTGACCTTTTCATCCAACCAGTT
>JBGSWN010000107.1:0-13089 GCA_041752395.1 Saprospiraceae bacterium
TCGGGCATGAACCGACATCTGGCAAAGCCCTTCAAACCGCATCAACTGGCTAAGGCCATCGCCGATGTGTTGGGGCTGCAAGCTGGCCCTGCGAGAGACTTTCCAAGTTTTGAAAACTTGGAAAGTCTGGCCGTCAAGGAAGTCCCCGAAAAATATGACCTCGACTATTTGCGTGACTTCTGCAGCGGCGACGAGGCGCAGGTGCAGCATTTCATCGAAAAATTCGAGGCGCAATACCCGCTGGAAATCGAGCGGCTGGAGGCGGCTTTTGAAAGACAAGACAGGGAAGCTATCTATCAGGCAGCGCATAGTTTTAAGCCGCAATTGGAGTTTGTGGGATGGCGGGCGGCGGCAATTGTGGCTGCTGAACTGGAAACAGGAGCAAGGGCTGGGGAGCCCATTGAAACCTTGAAAGGACTGGTCATGCAATTGAGGGAGTTACAGAAACCAGTCGTTTTTTTACAAAATATCCAGCCATGAAAATACCAGTTCTTACCTGCCTGCTTTGGCTGTTACCCACATTGCTTTTTTGCCAAACTACCAACTCTGTGCTGGATTCGTTGAAGCGGCCTTTACCGAAGGAGGCTACTGTGCGCCAGCAGGCGGAGCGGCTGGAAGCCATTTTATGGTTTATCTTTTTGGATTACAACCTCAGTTATGATGATTACCCAAAGCAATTGGATAGTCTCTACCACTGCTGCATTGCTAGAAAAACCAACCATGAGTGGTTCGAGCAGAAAATAGCTGCAGAAGCTGCGCTCTTTCAAGGAGCAGCCATACTTTATGAGAAACCGAAAGAGGCAATAACATTTTTTGAAACTGCTCTCCACCAATATTCTCACATCGCCGATTCGGCCGCTTTGTCGATGACCTATATGTTTCTCTGTCAGGTTGCAGGGGCCACGGGTGACAGCCTGGCTTTTGCAGGAGCATATGAAAGGTCTTTGCAGTTGGCATCCCACATAACTGATTACGAGTATCTTTCCATGGTTTACAATAACCTGGGTATCACTTGCTACGATTTTGGCCGATTTGCCGAGGCCGCTGAACTCTACTTTGAAATACTCAAATTAACGGATAAGCACCCCACGCCCATGATGGTCAGTGGCAAGGGCAGCACTTATAGCAACATTGCGGGAACATACCTGCGGCTGGGCGACTACAAAAATGCCATGTTGTACGCAGAGAAAGCGCTGAAAATTGCGGAAGAAAACAAAGAAGACCCTTCAGATTTTCTTTGTATGGCTGGAATAATCCTGATAATGGAAGAGAATTACCAACGGGCTTTGGAAGTATTGCAGTCCATAAAAATATACCAACCACATCCAAAGGCACCAAATACTATCGCAGGAACTACGAACCGCTTGGCCACCTGTTACCGCATGTTAGGCGATTTAGCAAGCGCCCTCCCTCTGGCACGACAGGCGGTTGAATTATTGCCAATCGAAAAAGATGTTTCTTACGGCGCAGCAGCATTGGTGGAACTGGCCAACTGCGAATTTGAAACTGGACTGACAGAAAGCGCTTTGAATAACGCATTGAGGGCCTTCCAAACTTTTTCAGCAGCCAAAAACAATTTGGGGGCAGTCGAGTCAGCCGAATTGCTCTCCAAAATTTACAATTCAAAGAACGACTACCGCAAAGCCCTTCAATACAGCGAACTGCGCTTTAAATTCCAGCAACAGGTGGAGCGCCAGCAAAGCACCCGCCAGCTTGCCTTCGGCGAATTTACCCGGGTAAACGAGGTGAAAACCACCCGCCGTGAAGCCGAGGTGCAGGCCCAGCTCAACCGCCAGCGCAACATCCGTTACGCCCTCTTCGCCGGTCTGGGTGTGCTGGCCCTGCTCGCCTTCATGCTCTACAACCGCTACCGCCTTAAACAGCGTACGACCAAACAACTGGAAGCCAAGAACCTCGAAGTAGAAGCTGCCCGCCTCCGTGCCGAAAAAAGCGAAGCCTTCAAGTCCCGCTTCCTCGCCAACATGAGCCACGAGATACGCACCCCGCTGCACGGCATTGCAGGCTTCACCGACCTCGTGCTGGAAACCTCCCTCTCGGAAAAACAGCGACGCTACCTTAATTCCATCCAGCATAGCACCGAGCGCCTGACCGAAGTGGTGAACGACATCCTCGACATCTCGAAGCTGGAGGCTGGGGAGGTCAAGCTGAGGCAAGTGCCGTTCTCGCCTGACCGCATCGCACACGACGTTCAGGAGGCGCTCTCCGTCCGGGCCGAAAACAAGGGCATCCAGCTAAAAGTGGACATCGGCGAGGGCGTGCCAGCCGCCGTGCTCGGCGACCCGACCCGCCTTTATCAAATCCTGATGAACTTAGCGGGGAATGCTGTCAAGTTTACCGAAAAAGGCGAAGTCCGGTTGACGGTGGACGGCTCGCCCGCTCTAACTGTCTCACCTTCTCACGCTCTCGCTTCTCTCACCTTCTCACTCTCCGACACGGGGATTGGCATCCCTTCGGAAAAGCTGGCGACCATCTTCGACAGCTTCCAACAGGCTAGCGACGACACCACTGCCCGCTTCGGTGGCACTGGCCTCGGACTCACTATCGCACGGGAACTGGTGCAGTTGCACGGCTCTGACATCCAGGTGGAAAGCGAGGTGGGTAAAGGCGCTACCTTTTCGTTTAGCCTAAGTTTGCCATTGGCGGATGCCACCGACTTGGAGGTAAAGCCTGAGAGAAATGACTCACACTATGGCAAGCAGCCATTGCTGATATTGCTTGCTGACGACAATGCCTTCAATCGGGAAATCGCAAGGGAGGCGCTGCTTCGGCATTATGAAAATGCAATTATCGTGGAAGCAGTGGATGGCAGAGAAGCTTTGGTTCAGTTTGAAACGGAGAATTTTGACCTAATCCTGATGGATATGCAGATGCCGAGGATGAATGGGCTGGAAGCGACTCAACACATCCGACAACATTTTACAGGTGCAAAGCAAACCATCCCAATTATTGCCCTCACTGCTTCCGCTACTGCTGAAGAAATCGAAAAGGCGCTGGCAGCTGGTATGGACCGTCATTTGGCTAAACCCTTCAAGCCGTTGGAACTGGCGCAAGTCATCGCCGAGGTGTTGGGGTTGGAGTCGGAGAAAAACTTTCCAAGTTTCAAAAACTTGGAAAGTCCAAACCCAGAACCGGACGGCCAGTTCGACTTCCGATTCTTACGGGACTTCTGCGACGGCGACGAAGCACAAATGCAGCATTTCATCGAGGAATTCAAAAAGCAATGCCCTTTGGAAATCGAACGTTTGGAAGTGGCTTTTCAAAACGAAGACCTGGAAGCCCTTTACCAAGCGGCGCACAGCTTCAAGCCACAGTTGGAATTCGTAGGATTATTATCGGCGGCCAGCTTAGCGGCAAAAATGGAGCAGGATGCAAGGGAAGGCCAGCCGCTGGAGGTGCTGAATGAGATTCTGAAAGCACTGAAAGATTTTTTAAATTTCAACTAACCGTCCCTATTTTTTTATGCTCCAAATCCTCAACTGCGACGGATGCTCCTCATCATGGTACAACTTGATTTCTGCCTTTTTAAAATCCCCCTTCTCCGCCTCCGGAATACGCATAAAAACCTGCGGATTCCTATCCACGAGCGGGAACCAAGAGCTTTGCACCTGCACCATCAGGCGGTGCCCTTTTTTGAAAGTATGCGCCACATCGGGTAGCTGGAAGGCCACTTTAGTGATTTGCCCAAGGGTGAACGGGCTGGGGTTTTCAAAGCTGTCCCGGAACTTCCCACGCATCACTTCTGCCCGCACCAAGCGCTGAAAACCCGCATCGGTGTTGGGTTCGCCAGCGGGCAGCACGTCAATCAGTTTCACCACAAAATCGGCGTCAGTGCCCGTGGTGGACACGTACAGTTCGGCGGTGACGGGGCCTGTCAGTGTGAGGTTTTCAGTCAGGATTTCCGTTTCATAAAACAGCACATCCGGGCGGGCGGCGGCAAAGCGCTGGTCGGCGGCCATGTAGGTATTGTCCCGGTCGGATAATTTGCCGGGCAGGTATGGCACAGGCTTGGCGGGGTCGGAGGTGTATCTGTCGGAAGAACCTGTAGCCTTGCTTTTTTCAAAGCTCAAACCCTTATTTGGCTGCATATAAAGCACTTTTTCGGTCGTGTTTTTTGGTGGAAATTGGTCGTATGATTTCCAGGTGTTCGTACCCGTTTCGAAGAGCAGCGCCTCCGGCCAGGTTATTTCTCCCTCGTTTTTCAAGTAATGGTTAAAAAAAGGCGTTTCCACCATCTCCTGATAGTACCGGGCGGTATTTTCACCAAAATCATAACTGGCGAATTTTGACCAATCATGGCTGGCCCAGGCACCGTGCGTCCACGGGCCCATGACGAGGAAGTTCTCACTTCCCGGCGACTGCTGCTCGATGGCCCGGTAGGTGTTCAGCGCCCCGAAAAGGTCTTCTGCATCGAACCAGCCACCGACGACTAGTGTGGCGGGCTTGAGATTTTTTAGGTGCGGGCGGATATTGCGCTCCTGCCAGTAGCGGGAGTAGGTGTCGTTGGCGAGGTACTCGTTCCATATTTTCGCCCCTTTGAAATAGCGCTTGTCGGCGTTTTTCAGCGGCCCCATTTTCAGGAAAAATTTATAGGTATCCTTGACCCGGAGCTTTTTCAGTTCCTTGTAATCCGTGGTGATGCTGTCCCGTTTTGCATCGAAATAATTCGTGAAAAAGAAATTGTCCATCAGGAAAAAAGCACCATTGTGGTGCACGTCGTCGCCCATAAACTCGTCCGTGACGGGCGCTTGCGGCGACACGGCCTTGATGGCCGGGTGCGCATCGGGCAGCGAGGCCGTTGCGTAAAAACCGGGGTAGGAAATGCCCCAAAGCCCGACCCGACCGTTATTGCCAGAAACATTAGCCAGCAGCCACTCAACGGTATCGTAGGTGTCGCTACTCTCGGAGGTGGTGCCGACGCCCGATTTATGCGGCGTCACTTCCTCAAAACTTCCCTCGCTCATGTAGCGCCCCCGCACGTCCTGATACACAAAAATGTATTTGCTGCGCAACAGAAAAGGGTTTGGGCCTAGGCGTTTCGGCAACTTGTTTGCACCGTAGGGTGAAACGGAATAGGGCGTCCGCTCAAGGAGGATGGGATAAAGGTGCTGCGGCCCAGCGTCCTTCGGCACATAAATGGCGGTGAACAACCTCATTCCGTCCCGCATGGTGATGCGTTGCTCCAGCTTTGTATAATTATTGGCGATGAAGGCGGAGTCTTCAGCGGGGGATTGGGCAGTGGCAATATGCCAACCAAAAAAGAAGAGGAGGACTGCGAAGCGGGTGTATTGAGATTTCATGTAGTTTTCTTTTGAATGCTTAATGGACGGAAAGATAGGGGAAATAATGGCGTTTTTGTGGTTGGCTTTTTATACTCGGCGTCAATAGGTTTGGTGCAAATGCTATTAGCTGTTTGCAGTTGGCTTTTGGCTAATAGCTAACTGCAAATAGCCAAGTATATATCAAGCTGTTTTCTTTTTGAGCGTTGAAAAGCATAAATAAAAAAACGCCCGATGGAAGAAAACACCGGGCGTTCGGGGAAAATCGTCTCCCCATTTTTGTTTTGGCTATACATCACCATTGATAGCTCAAATGGTTGTCGCTCACTGTCAAGAATGAAATCATCCACTCCGCTTCATCCACCCCGCCACCATCCGTAATTGCGGATGCGACTACTTATCCCCAAAATGTGCCTTTGCTGACACCTTAACCTACTTTTTCTTCTTCGTCTCCGCACCCAGCATCATAATCTTCTGCCAAATTTTATTGGAAAGCTCCGAGGAGAGCCGCTCTACCTCATCCACCGTGTTGAGCACCTCCGAGTCTTGAAAGCACTGCACGTGCAGGGCAGCAAGCTTGGAATTAATGGCCAAAAGCTCGGCGCAGTAATCAAGGTAGCGGGTGAGCTGGTAGGGTGTCATGGTGCGCTCTGGCGAGGAAGCGGTTCTGTTAAACTCTGCCACAAGCGAAGCAGGGTCTTTGGTGAGTTGGTGCATGTCCACCACGTGGGCGATGGAGCGGAGGCGGTGTAGCGAATCCAATGCTGCCCTTCGTTTGATACGGTTTTCGAGCGTAGCCAAAAACAAGATGGCAAGGCCCAAGAAAATCACTTCATTGATGGCCGATTCAGCCCCTTGCAGTATTTCTATCAAGCCGCTTTCGCCAGCCGGGATATTGCGGATGGTAAAAACACCGAGCCAAACCGCCAGGCCCACGAGCAGCCCTATCGCCAAAAAGGTGAGGATGCGGACGGGCCAGAAAGGTCGGGATAGCCGCTCGGTCAATTGCACAATGACTGCAGCGACTTCACTTAATTCATTAGCCACCTTACCCAAACCAGACTCAGGGAACCGCTCGTTGATGCGCAGCCGCAACTTGTCCAACGTGCCGATAATAGCCGATGGCTTCAATTCGCTGTAGCGACTACTAGGGAATTTGACTGTGAAAGTGAAAAAAGGCACGGCGTGCAATAGTTGGTGAATAGTGATTTGGTCAGGCGAAGTTGCGGTTTTTTTTCAAAAACTCCGCCGCTGCGTCCAAAGCCTCTGGCTTGCCCACGTCCAACCACTTGTCAGCGCTGTGGTCATAACCGAAAACCTGACCGCCAGAAGCCGCATTCAAATACACATCAACAATGGAAAAAACAGCTTCGTCAGGCATCCAGTCGAAAATAGCGGGGCTGATGGCGTGGATGCCACTAAAGGCGTATTGAAGGTATGCGGTTTGAGGTATGGGGTACACAGGGAAGTAAATGCCAGCTACCAATGGAGAATTTCCAATCACCAGTTTTTCCTCTCCGGTTTTTGAATTGCGCCAGCCACTTAGCCGCATTTTTTCATCAAAAAGAAAATAGCGGGAAGTGGTTCGGCGGCGCACGGCAAGCGTTGCGAGCGCCCCGCTTTCGAGGTGTTTTTGGTAAAAAAGGGCGAGGTCCATGTCCGTCAGCACATCGGCATTGCAGACGAGGAAGGGCTGGCCATCCTCGAAAAACCAGGCTGCTTTTTTCAGGCCACCGCCCGTATCCAGCAGCTGTTCCCGCTCGTCGGAGATGGCGATTCGGATGCCGAACTGCTCTTTTTTTTCCAGAAATTCAATGATTTGCTCCGCAAAATGGTGGACGTTGACAATTAGCTCTCGACAACCAGCCGCCACCAGCCGCCGGATGGCGACTTCGAGCAGGGTCACACCATTCACCTCCACGAGCGCCTTCGGGCGGTCGTCGGTCAAAGGCCGGAGGCGGGTGCCGAGGCCAGCGGCGAAAATGAGGGCTTTCATAAGCTAGCGGGTGAGAGAGGTGAGCGCTTGAGAGAGGTGAGCGCTTGAGACCCTGCTCACCCGATCACTTCTCTCACCCGATCACCCTCTAAATTTCAGACAAAAATTCCCGAAACACCTTCGCCGTCTCCCGGCTGGCGGAGTACATGCCCATGTGTCCCACGGTCGGGAAGACGTGGATGCTGGCTTGGCTGGGCAGCGGGGTCATGGCCATGCTGATTTCCAGCGGCACGGCGGTGTCGTGCTTGCCGATGAGCAGCAGCACGGGGCAGCCGATATTGCGGAGCACCTCCGAGCGGTCGGGGCGCATGCGCATGGCATTGAGCGCAGCGATGATGCCTGCTGGCTTGAACTGTACGGCGTTGTGTATCAGGCCGTTGACTTCCGATTGGTAGCCCTTGGAGTAGTCGTACACGAAGAGCAGCGGGATGGTCTGGCGCACGTAAATGACGTGGCCGTTCTTGTGGATGAACTCGATGGCCTTCAGGCGGCCTGCTTTTTTTTCCTCCGAATCGGCGAAAGGGTGGGAGTGAAACAGGCACAGTCCGGCCAGTTTTTCGCCCCATTGTTCGGCGTAGGCCAAGGCCACGTAGCCGCCCATGCTGTGCCCGGTGAGGAGGAACCTTTTGAGGCCGAGGTGCTCAACCACGGCTTCGACCGCCGCAGCCATGTACTCGACGGTCAAGTTTTCGACCACCTCCGAGCTTCCCGCTCCCGGCATGTCAATGCGGACGTAGCGGCGGGCAGGCAGTAGTTGCAGCCACTCGTCCCAGAGGCGGCTGTCTTCGAGAAAGCCGTGAACCAGTACCACTGGAAGCCCCTCCCCCATTTTACTGTCAAAAAATGCTATTTGCTTTCCTTGGAAAATTATTTGCTCCATTACCTTGTTATCAACTTAGCCTCGACTGTTGGCTATTTTACAAAACATTGATTTACAATATTTTGCAACAAAAACAACCGATACGAAGCTATCCAATGCAGTATGTTTACCCTTTCATTTGCGGAAAGCAAACTGCAATTTTCTTGCAAAAGTAGTTTTATCGAAAAGTATTCAGGTCAATTTCTAATTTTACCCATTCGTTTTTGAGAACTACACGACCGACAAATCCCTTACTGATGACTTCTTTAGGCAATGTAAAACAGAAATTAAATACAATCGGGCAGCTGGAGCGAGACCTGAACTTGAAGCAATTGCAGGTGAACCGGCTGCTCAATATCACGCAGGCCATCAACAACAACGTGAAGATGAGCGGCCTTTTCGAGATGTACACGTCGTTTTTGAGTTGGGAAATGGGCGTGAAAAAAATGGCGCTCTATTATCACAAAAATAAAAAATGGGTTTGCTCTGCCCATATCGGCTTTGAAGTAAGCGAACTGAAGACTGACGTGACGGATTACTTCTCCCGTTTCACCCGCCTGCACACCTTGACGGATAGTGACGATCCCTTTTTCAGCCAATTTGACGTAGTCATACCTGTGAAACACAAGGATGTACACTTGGCTTATGTCTTCATCGGCGGATTTGGCGAGGAAGAGGACATGTACAACAAGGTGCAGTTCATCACCACCATCACGAATATCATCACCGTTGCCATCGAGAACAAGCGGCTTTTCAAGAAGCAAATCGAGGAGGAGCGCTTGCGCAAAGAGATGGAACTGGCCAGCGAAATGCAGCAATTGCTCATTCCGAAGGAGCTGCCCACCCGCAAGGAATACGAACTTTCGGCCATCTACCGTCCGCATTTGAACGTGGGCGGCGATTATTTCGACTTCGTCGAACACGGCGAAGGGAAAATCACTTTTTGCATCGCCGACATCGCTGGAAAAGGGGTGGCTGCGGCGCTGCTCATGTCCAATTTTCAGGCGAGCTTTCACAACCTGCTGAACCGTCACGACAACCTGATTTCTTTCGTGGAAGACCTGAACCGCTCCGTGCTTCGTATCACGAAAGGCGAGCGTTTCCTGACGTTTTTTGTCGCACAGTTCGACCTAAACACCAAGCTGCTGACCTACGTGAACGCTGGCCACAACCCACCGATTTTGGCGATGAACGAGCAGATTGTTTATCTTTCAAAAGGGACGACCGTGCTAGGGGCTTTCGACGACTTGCCGTTTTGTGAGCAAGGCACGGAACTGGTGGACAACGAGGCGCTCATCCTGCTCTTCACCGATGGCCTGACAGAACTGCAAAACGAAGCGGGCGACTACGTGGACGAGAATTTTGGGGAAAAATTCGTGCTGGAGCACTACCACCTCGGCGCCACGGAATTCAACCAAAAAGTGATGGACGCACTCGACCTTTTCAAAGGCCGGGCAGGTTTTCAGGATGATTTCACGGTGCTGACGTGTAAGGTGTTTTAGCGGTCTTTGGTTTCAGGTTTTTGGTTCCAGGTTTCACGTGGGATTCTCGTTCACGCCCTGCAACTCCGTTAAACCTGAAACCCAAAACCCGAAACCGTAGATTCATCCATAAATACCGCCCCCGCATCGAATACTTGGGGCAAGAATGAGAACCAGTGGCTAATATTTGCGTTCACCATTGTTTCTTAAATTGAATTTGACAGCATGAAAGATAAAAACGTAGCAGGGGTATTAGCATTTTTTCTTGGGACGTTCGGGGTTCACAGGTTCTATCTGGGACAGGTTGGATGGGGAATTCTGTACATACTTTTCTTTTGGCTGTCTTGGTTTGTATCTTTTATTGATGCTATTGTCTTTTTTACAATGGACAAAGATGTTTTTGATGTAAAGTATAACAAAGCTGAATGGCAAAAAAGGCAACAATATCAGCAGCCTGACTTTGAGCGCCGGCGAAACACCACTGACTTTGACCGAAAGGATATGCGGCAAGCACAAGCTCAAACACCCCCGCAAACATCTAGGCAGCCACGACCTGCCAGTCACCCAAACCCCTTCAAGCAGGCCGGGCTCGATAAATTTAAGGACTTCGATTATGCCGGGGCTATTGCCGATTTCAATAAATCCATCGAAATTGCCCCACAGGACGTCGCAACGCATTTCAACCTCGCATGTGCTTACTCACTGGTAGAAGATAAAGAAGCAGCATTTTCGCACCTCGACCACGCAGTTCAGCTTGGATTCAAGGATTTCCAAAAAATAAAAGAGCACCACGCACTGGCTTACTTGCGCATTCAGAAAGATTTTGAAGCTTTTGAGGAAAACGGCTTCCGCATTCCACCGAAGGCCGCCAATAATCCCGTCAGCAACCAAGGCAAGGATGACCTCCTTGCTTCGCAACCAGACTTGCTTGACCGGCTCAAACAATTGGCAGCACTTCGGGAACAGGGCTTGCTCACAGAAACTGAATTCATGCAGGAGCAACGGAAACTGATGGGCGGTTAGAACGGTTTAAGGTTTTTGGTTTCAGGTTTCAAGGGACTCATCGGGTTCTTCCGTGAAACCCTAAACCTGAAACCAAAAACCCATTAAGCCCAAACCTTCTTACCTTTGGCGGGGATTTTGCAAAAGGAAAAAATGAAAAGAAAACTTTAACTGGAATTTAAACCACTTAAAGGACTATGAGACGTTCTAACATGGACTACAAACACACTTAACATGGTTGCTGAAAACCTTATTTCATCCGCAGTTTTACCGCTTCGCACTTCCGATTCCGGAAAAATAGCCTTGGCCTCGATGGAGAACTTCAACGTTCGCCACCTGCCAATCGTCAACGACAGCCAACTGCTTGGCGTCATCAGCGAAGACGATATTCTGATTCACAACGTCAACGAACCCATCGGTTCCTACCAGCTTTCCCTGCTTCATGCTTTTGTCAAAAAATCCGACCACCTCTACGAGGTCATGCGGCTGTTGGCAGAACATCAATTGACCATCATCCCGGTGGTGGATGAAGCGGGCGATTATGTCGGCATGGTTTCCTTGGAAGATGCCTTGAATTACTTCGCAAAGACGGCGGCATTTAGCGACTCTGGTAGCATTGTCGTGCTGGAATTCCAGCAGCGGAGCTATTCCCTCGCCGAAATCGCACGGCTGGTGGAAGCAGAAGGCGCTACCATCTTGAGCACTTTTGTTTCTTCAAAACCGGAATCTTCCATCGTTGAAGTGACTTTAAAAATCAACCGACAGGATATCCACACGATACTCGCCGCCTTTGAAAGGTTCGGCTACGTCATCAAAGCCTCTTTTAACGAAGAAGAATACTTGGAGTCCCTGCAAGAGCGGTACGATGCGCTGATGAGCTACTTGAATGTGTGATTCGATTGCGGATTTGCGATTGCGGATTGCGGATTAGGAGCCTCGGATGGGGTAAATGAAAAAGGGTACAAAACGACATGTTCTGTACCCTTTTTTATTTTTGTTGAACGTCAAATCCGAAATCGCAAATCCGAAATCCGAAATCGAATCAATCTTCGCCGTTTTCCTCCTCGTCATCATCTTCTTCGACAACCCCCGCCTCGCCCGTATCAGCGATGATTCCGAGTACCATCATGGCCTTTTCAGAAGCCGTTTGCTCAGCGCTTTTCTTGTTGAAGTCGTCGGCAGTGGCAATTTTTTGGTTGTCCACCATCACGGCCACTTTGAAGCGGTCCCGCTTCTCGAACTTGTAGCGAGCCACGAGTTTGTAGCTGACAGTCTGGCCGTTTTTCTGGCACCATTCAAGGAGTTGGCTCTTGTAGTTGTCATCGAAGCTTTCAAGCTCGTGCACGTCCACGTAGTTGCGCAGGATTTTTTGGATGACAAAACGCTTCGTGGCCCCGTATCCCTTTTCCAAGTAAACAGAACCGACGAGCGCTTCCACCGCATTGCCAAGCATGGAGCGGCTGAGGCGGGTCTGGCTGTAATCGGAAAGGAGCATGTCCAAGCCCATTTTGTCGCCAATCTTGTTCAGTGTATTGCGCTTCACGATTTTCGAGCGCATTTTCGTCAGAAAACCCTCATTGGCGTGCGGGTACTTGATGAACAGGTATTCCGCCACGATGGTCCCCAAAATCGCATCACCAAGGAACTCCAAGCGTTCGTTGTTTTGCATGGCGTACGCCTTGTCCGATGGATTGGATTTGTGCGAAAAAGCCAATTTGAAAATGCCCAAATTCGCTGGCGTGAAGCCAACCAACGGCCTTATTTTGTTGGCAAAGTCTTTTTCAGGATGGAAAAAACGATTGTTAAAACGTTGTAATAGCCGCAGCACTTATGTTGGAATGTTTTACCAGCGAGGGCCAACCTGAAATCTATTTTTTCAAAAAAGTTGCTTTTGAAAAAATAGTGGGTAAACTGAATGACCTTTCCGCCGAGAATTAGCAAAACAGCAGGAATGCACCAATTAAAATTATCGGTGAAACACACTGTATATTTAACACAACACACTGAAAATCAAACAATTGGAGATTAAAATACTGGGCAGTTATCTTGCTGGCGAGAAAAATTGAGTGCTTGTTTAGCTGGTTGCGGGTAATGGGTAGGATTATGTAAAGTTTTGGGGCATCCCATGACCTGCAAACTACTTTAGCCATTCAAAAACAACTTTCATCCACTTCAAAAACAACCAAATCTCGATGCCAAACTTCAGAAGCAGCTTGTACGGCTTTTGAAATTTTTGCTAAAACAACGATGCTTTGGTCTTTACTGCTCAGAAAAATTATCACTCCAAATCCTTTGATTCGAGTATTTATCTTCAATGAAAATTAGGCGATTCTTCAAATTAACCACCTGGTTTTCAACATGTTGCGGAGAGGGAGGGATTCGAACCCTCGGTACAGTTGCCCGTACTACGGTTTTCGAGACCGTCCCGATCGACCACTCTGGCACCTCTCCTTT
>JBGSWN010000108.1:0-7117 GCA_041752395.1 Saprospiraceae bacterium
CAAGGAATAAACTATCCAGTGGGCGTTTTCGACGGCCATCGGAAGATAGTTCTGGGCGGACAAGTTTGCGGTGAAAAACAGCAAGGCGGAGAGTAAAAAGTTTTTTTTCATAGCTAGATATTTTTTGCCCAAAAATAAGCGAGGTGGCAGAAGGTTATTGCAATTCACCCGACACAGGCTGCAAAACGTACTTGAGCCTTAGCTACACCGTCGCCTGCCCCAAACAATCTTCGATGAAGCGGTGAATTTGCCCCATCTGCCTGCGGCCAAACTTTTGCCCGGAATACGATACGAGGTAAATGCTGAGGAAAAGCAGCGCAAGCGCAAGTGCCCACCAGAGCGCCGTGGCAGGCTGCCCCAGCGAGTAGCACGAAAGCCCATATAGCAGAAACACCAGCATGGTAAGCCCGATAACGGTGTAGAAAAAAACGAACATCGTCCAAGCCGTGGGCGCTGGCGTGTACAATCCCCGAACGAGGCTGCCAACCTCCTGGTCTTCGATGGTGATGGTCAGGTGCGGCGACCAAAAATGCCGCTCCCGCTCCGGCACCGTAATAATGGCGTAGCCAACTGCCGTCGTGCCTTGGCAGTCTGACTTGCGGACCTTCAGGTGGTCCTTGATGCGTTGGACGATTTCTGCCGCCTTCATGGGCGATTGCACTTGAAACCGGGGGCGGACGCTGTACTCAGGTAGATGTTGCTCGGCACTCATTTTACGTTGGATTTTTCGACCGGAAGGTAGCATTCGTTTGGCAATACCGCCACATTGCAGGAGAGAACCACCGCAATACGGAATTAGTCTAAAAATATATTCCACGAATGAGAAACGCCGGAAAAACAAAAATAGCCGGATTGTGAACCCACAACCCGGCTATTTAGCACACTGAATCCAGCATCCCGCTACTACAAATCAAACTTGATGCCCTGTGCCAATGGCAACTCCTTGCTGTAGTTGATGGTATTCGTCTGGCGGCGCATGTACGCCTTCCAGGCATCGGAGCCGGATTCCCGGCCACCGCCCGTTTCTTTTTCACCGCCGAAAGCACCGCCGATCTCGGCGCCGCTGGTGCCGATGTTCACGTTGGCGATGCCGCAATCGGAACCTGCCACGGATAGGTATTTCTCCGCCTCCCGCATGTCGTTCGTCATGATGGCGGAGCTGAGGCCCTGCGGAACGCCGTTCTGGATGGCAATGGCCTCATCCAAATCCTTGTATTTTAACAGGTAAAGAATGGGCGCAAAAGTCTCGTGCTGCACGATGGCCATGTCGTTGCTGGCTTCCGCAATGCACGGCTTCACGTAGCAGCCGCTCTCGTAGCCCTCGCCTTCCAGCACGCCACCTTCCACGATGAAGTTGCCGCCCTGCGCCTTGCACTGTTCGATGGAGCTTAGGTAGGCGTCCACCGCTGCCTTATCAATCAGCGGGCCGACGTGGTTGTGCTGGTCGAGGGGGTCGCCGATCCGGAGCTGGGTGTATGCCTTCGCCATTTTCGCTTTCACTTCGTCAAAAAGGCTCTCGTGCACGATAAGCCTGCGGGTGCTGGTGCAGCGTTGGCCTGCCGTGCCGACTGCGCCAAAGACCGCCCCAGTGAGCACGATGTTCACGTCGGCGCTCGGGGTGACGATGATGGCGTTGTTGCCGCCGAGTTCCAGCAGCGACCGACCGAGGCGACCAGCGACTGCTTGCGCAACGATTTTGCCCATTCGGGTACTGCCAGTGGCCGAGATGAGCGGCACACGGGTGTCCTGCGTCATCCACTCGCCGACTTTGTAGTCGCCGTTGATGAGCGAGACGACGCCTTCGGGGACGTTGTTTTCTTTTAAAACCTTGTGGAAAATATTCTGGCAGGCCACGCCGCACATCGGTGTTTTCTCCGACGGTTTCCAGATGCAGACGTCACCGCAGACGAGCGCCAACATGGCGTTCCACGACCAAACGGCCACGGGGAAGTTGAACGCCGAGATGATGCCGACCACGCCGAGCGGGTGCCACTGCTCGTACATGCGGTGGTGCGGGCGCTCGGAGTGCATGGTGAGGCCGTAAAGTTGGCGGCTGAGGCCGACGGCAAAATCGCAGATGTCAATCATTTCCTGCACCTCGCCGAGGCCCTCTTGGAGGCTCTTGCCCATTTCGTAGCTGACGAGTTGGCCGAGGGGTTCCTTGTAGCGGCGGAGTTCTTCGCCATACTGCCGCACGATTTCGCCCCGCTTGGGCGCTGGTATTTCCCGCCAAACGAGGAATGCTTCCTGCGCCTTGGTCAGTACCTCTTCGTACTGCTCCCGGGTAGTCTGGCTCACGCTGCCGATGAACTGGCCGTCCACGGGGCTGTGGGATTGGAGGTAGTCAGCGCTGGAATGCGACACTTGTCCGGTGCTGGTGCCGGGGTTTTGGGCTTGGAGGTGGAGTTTGGATAAGAAGTCTTTTGCCATGAGTGGAAATTAATTTTGGTTAGGTGTACGGGGATTTTGGGGTTGGGTTTTGCGGGCGCAAAGATAGGGGGTACAGTGCCTTGGTGGGAACAAGGTTTTCGATTAGTTTTGTAAAAAAAATCAAGATATGGTTGCGCAACAAGCTGATATTTACCAGGACTTCGCCGATTTCATCGCTGGCCTTTCGCCAGAAAAATTGCTGAACTATTATGCCCCACCAAAAATGCAGCAGCGGGTGGAACTGCTGATTGAACGGAAAAAGGAGGGGAAAATCACGGCGAGCGAGGAAGCGGAGATGGAACGGTACTTTACGCTGGAGCATATTGTGAGGTTGGCGAAGGCGAGGGCGTTGAAAATCATGAAGGATAAACAGCCCTAATGAGCCGCCATATTCCCAAAGCCCTTCGCCAAACCGTAGCACTTCGAGCCAATTACTGCTGCGAATATTGCCAACTGCCAGAATTGGCTGTCATGTTGCGATTCCAAGTAGAACATATCATTAGCATACAACACGGTGGCAGAACCATACTTTCCAACCTGGCTTTTTCCTGCCCAATTTGCAATTCAAGAAAAGGGCCTAACATCGGCACCGTGCTCAAAGACGAAGAAACTTTTATCCGGTTTTTTCACCCAAGAAAAGATGAATGGGACAAGCATTTTGAGATTCAGAATGGCTTGATACTTCCAAAATCTCAAATTGGTGAGGCTACCGCCAAAATCCTGAACTTCAATGATTTGGATTTGGTGTTGGAGCGGGTGGAATTGATGGAGGCGGGGTTTTATCGGTAGTTAAGAATTTATTCCCACCTACCCGTTATCTTTGTCCGCTAATACATTGAATATCAACCTTGTCGAAATGATAAAAACTATCCGCATACAGAATTTCCGAAGCTTGCAGGACGTGACCCTGGATTTGCAGGACGTAAACCTCCTCATCGGGCCGAACAATTCGGGGAAGACGAATTTGATGAAGGCGTTGAGGTTTTTGGGGGATTTTTTTAGCGGAAGGGTTTCAGAAAATATTGAAAACCTTAAAAAATACTTTTTCCTACAAAAGATTAACGACGATAAATTAAATGCTATTAAGCCTCCAATAACATTTACTATTATTGATGACCTTTACGTTTATAGATTTGAATTTTTTGGCTCAAATGGTAATATGTTAATGATAAGGCAGCTACTTGGAACGATAGACGATATACAACATATAGAAAAACTAAAAAGAGTCAATCTTGACGACTTATTTTCCTTAGAGGCCATGTTTTCAAAATATTCATTGCAGCATCAAGGGTTTTCAAAGAGTCGGTATCACCATCCTCTTGATTATTATACAGGACATGTTGCGAATGAATTTATGTTTAAATTACTTTTTAATTCAAAAGAAGGCGATACACACAAATCGGTTGAGACTACGCATTATTCTGATTTCGCTAACTCTTCTGCCAGCTTTGCTCATTCAAAGAACTTGAGGGAGTTCTTTGCGACTATTTCAAAAGCCACAATATATTCTGTAAACATCTCCACCCTCAAACGCCCCTACCCAACCCTCGAAGATGACTATTCCGTAAAACCCGACGCCTCCAATCTCGTCGCCTTCCTCGATAATATGCGGGACAATAAACCGCAAATCATGAGCGCAATAAACGCCAATTTAAAAGAGTGTATCAAAGAATTTGAATCCATTACTTTTGAAAAAGTAAGGCTTTCAGAGAATGACGACTTGGTGAAAATCTATGGCAATAAAACCTTCAAGCGCCTCGGTGTCCAAGACAAATTCGGCCAAATCTACTGGGCCGACGAACTCTCCGACGGCACCCTCTACTTCCTTGCCCTGCTCGCCATCATCCACCAGCCCGACCCGCCGAAGCTGCTGATGGTGGAGGAGCCGGAGAACGGCATCCATCCCCGCCGCATCAAGGAAATCATTGACTATTTCTTCACCATTGCACAGGAAAAGGGCATTCAGGTCATACTCACCACGCATAGCACGGTCGTCATTGACCAGTTCAAGGATTTGCCGGAGAGCATATTTGTGTTTGATAAAAAAGACCAAGCGACGCAGGTGAAGAACTTGCTCACGGATATTATCGAAGAAGATAAAATATTATCAAAGAAAAATAATGTGCCCGCCCTTGACCTAAGCGGCTCTCTTGGAGACCATTGGGCAGCGGGACTAATAGGCGGCGTACCGAAATGAAGACGATAACTTATGGCATTTTTGCCGAGGATGATGCGATTAGGATTTTCACGCAAAACCTGATTGGTCAACTTGTTTCGCACCTCGACTATGGCGATAAGGTGCTGTTGAAGCACAACGAAAACTTCACCAATCAGATGCGAACGGAAAAAGGTGGAGGCTATATCTCCATGCACTTCATCAAATTCGTGACAAAGGGCATCAATGAATTCTCATTGAATTTATGTTTTGTTGGCATTGACAGCGATGACAAAGAACACTTGGAGTGTTATGAAACTATGCAAGCTCGCATAGTTGATTCAAGACTAGAAGACAGAGCCATTGTTTTGATTCCAGTTCAAGCTATTGAGTATTGGTTATGGTATATAAAAACCAAGAAAGAGAACCCCGACTTAACAACCACGCCGATAATTGACAGAACCAATTCAAGGATTGAGCTAAAAAAGTGGGTTTACCTTGATAAAAATGCTAGAACAAGGGTGTCGAACCCCATCGTCGAATCCCTTTCCCAAAACATCGACTTCCCTTGGCTAGTTGCCCACTCCGCCAGTTTCAAGCACTTCCATGACACCTTCAAATCCTACCTATTTAACAACTTCGGCCCCGCCGAATAAGCTCATGCCTCCTCCCCATACACCGTCACCACATCCTCCCCAATAATGAACGAGCCAAGGCCGTCGGTACTGTCATCCATCACCCACTCCGCAATATAGCTCAGCACCAGTTCCCGCCGTCCGAGCGGGATATTGGTCTTTGCCTCCCACTGTTCACGGTTGGGCACCCCGATAAGGGCCACGGTATCGCCGCTGCCCATCGTCCACCACATGGTGAAACTGCCCTCCAAGCTCTCAAAATTGATGGAATAGCCGTCCCGGTCACCGCTGTAAGCTATTTTCGGATTGCCCTCCAGCAGGGTGCGCTTGGGTTTTTCGCCACGGGACTTGGTTACCCGCTCCACCACGTCCCGTATTTTTTGAATAAATTTCTGCTCCACCTCCAGCCAGAGGGAGATGTCATGGTTGGTCTTGCCCAGTTCGATATGCTTGCGGGCGAGGCTACGAAGCAGCTCGGTTCGGGTCGCCTCGATGAATTCCTTTCGTTTTCCTTCGTAATATTCGTTGGCCATTTGCTCGCCTGTGTTCTCGGCGATGCGGCGGGCTTCTTTGGCGGCGTCGAGTTCTTTCTCCGCTTCCTTGCGGATTTGCTCGGCATTGGCGGTGATGGCGTCGGCCTGTTTCAGGGCATCTTTGAACGCCTTTTCCATTTGTTTTGCGAAGTCGTCTTGGGTCATGATGTGATTGTTTTGATGGTAAAGGTATTTTGTTTCCATTTTATCATGGCGTTGTTGCATGAATCGGCCTAGAAAAACAGGCCAAGTGTTGTCCTTTAAAATTCACTACAAAACAAAACGTACAAACCTTGACCTATGGTAAAGATAACAAAACAAGAAATTTGTGGCAAAGCGGCAGAGAAAAAGGACAAATACCGGGTAACGAACTAGAGCAGCTACAACAAGAGTTTGGTTGGAAGGGGCGACATCACAATATGGATAGAAGAGGAGGCGGTATCGAACTGGTACCACGAGGGGCCTGACCAAAGGGGGGGCACAGTGCGTGTATTCCGACGTTTGTATCGAGAGCCTTTTACAGCTAAAGGCAGTGTTCAAGCTACCGTACAGGCAGTTACAGGGCTTTGCGATGTCCGCCGTGGTCAAGATAATGGGTTTTAAGGTGGAGATACCCTGCTACACGCAGATATGCTTCAGGGCAGATGGCTTGGATTGGACATCGACATGTCCGTCCCAAAATCCAATGCCCCCATTTACATCGTCATAGACTCGACCGGGCTGAAGGTGTACGGAGAAGGGGAATGGAAGACGAAGAAACACGGGATAAGCAAGCGCCGGACATGGCGGAAGCTGTACCTGGGTGAGGACGAAAAAACCGGGACTGTGCATGCGCACGTATTGACGGAAAACGGAAAAGGGGGTGGGGATGCACAGCAGGTGGAGAATATGCTGGAACAGGTTGAACCACCAATTGACAGGTTTGGCGGCGATGGGGCGTATGACACGTATGAAATATGGAAATTGTTGAAGGAAAAAGGCATAGAGGGGATAATCCAGCCGCAGGAAAACGCTATTTATTGGGTGGACGAATTTGATGAGCTGTTGGATTTGGACAGGAATTGGATACTTGAAAAGATAGAGGAGTTTGCAGGAAGGAATAGAAAAAAGCGAGCAATTACCATAGGCGCAGCTTATCGGAAACAGCCATGAACCGTTTTAAAACTATTTTCGGCCCAGGGCTATATTCAAGGAAATTTGAAAAACAAAAAACAGAGGCGACCATTAGAGGTTGTTTAAAAATCAATGAGCGAGCTTGATAACCATAAGCCGAATCATAGACCATTGAATAAAAGCGACAGAATGTTCCTCTTTTTCTTCATAGTCTTTTGCCAATCGTCGCTGGTAGCCAAACCACCCAAAGG
>JBGSWN010000109.1:0-27541 GCA_041752395.1 Saprospiraceae bacterium
CGAATATGGATTTTACGGTTAGAAGAATTCTAAACTCTGACATTGAACTAGGCAATTAATTCAGGCTAGACTGCAATTGACCGACAAAGCCATCCTAATTTTCAGTAAAAAATAGAATCATTCAATAATTATCTAAAACTTACAAGTAGGTTTGAACCGAAACAAAACCGTTTTTGCTTCGTGAAATCATTGACAAAGAAATCTGATTTGAACCAATGACCTAGCCCCCAATCCAAAATCGTAAATCCGAAATCCGAAATCGAGACATGCCTTTTCCATTCCACCACCAACTCGACGCCATGGACTGTGGGGCAGCCTGCCTCCGAATGGTCGCCGAGTATCACGGTCGGCGCTACTCGCTCCAGCAGTTGCGGCAGCGCACCTACCTGGACCGGGAAGGTGTATCCGCACGGGGCATCGTGGTGGCAGCAGAGGGGATTGGACTGCGTCCGCTTCCTGTGAAAATTCCTTTACAAGGTGCTGAAAATGAGGAAGTTGGCTTGATGGACGCCCCACTGCCTTGCATCGTGCATTGGCGGCAAAACCACTTCGTGGTCGTTTTCAAAATTGATAAAAAACACGCCTGGATAGCGAACCCCGAAAGCGGAAAACAGAAGCTCAGTCATGCCGAATTTCAACGAAACTGGTGCAGTGACCGCCGCCAGGGCATCGCCATTCTGCTCGAACCTACCCCCGATTTTTATGCCCAAGAGGGCGACACCCTCGACCGCAGCGGCTTAGGTTTTTTGCTCAATTACCTCCGGCCTTATCGCCGACTCACCACCCAACTTTTGGTGGGCGTAATAGTTGCCAGTTGTATTCAGTTCTTGTTTCCGTTTCTCACCCAGGCCGTGGTGGATGTTGGCATCCAAAACCAAGATTTGGGCTTTGTTTGGCTGATTCTTGCTGCGCAATTGATGCTGTTCGCTGGGCAAACCACCGTGCGTTTCCTCCAAAACTGGATACTGCTGCACATCGGCAGCCGGGTCAATATCTCGCTTGTCAGCGACTTTCTGGTGCGGCTCATGGCCAAGCCCATCAGCTTTTTCGATGCAAAAATGACGGGCGATCTGCTCCAACGAATTGGCGACCACCGCCGAATCGAGGAGTTCCTGACCTTGGGCACGCTGAACATCCTGCTTTCCACTTTCAACCTCGTGATATTCGGCGGCGTACTGGCCGTTTACAACCTGAAAATATTTTTCATCTTCCTGATTGCCAGCGTTTTATACGTTTCATGGATTTTCCTTTTTTTGAAAAAAAGGGCCGATGCTGACCTCCAGCGTTTCCGGGCCTTGTCTGATAATCAAGGCAATATCATCGAGCTGATTCAGGGGATGCAGGAGATAAAATTGCAAAATAGCGAGCACAAACGCCGCTACGGGTGGGTACATATTCAGGCGAGGTTATTCCGGGCAAACATGCGTTCGCTCAGGGTCTCGCAGTGGCAGGATGCCGGGGCGCAGTTCATCGCCCAAATTAAGGATATTATCATCATCGCTATCGCTGCGGCGTCGGTGATTCAGGGCGAAATGACGCTGGGAATGATGCTCGCCACCATGTTCATCCTCGGCCAACTAAATGTGCCGTTGCAGCAAATCATCAGCTTCGTAAGGTCGGCACAAGATGCCAAAATCAGCCTCGAACGCCTCAACGAAATTCATGGTGAAGGGATTAGGGGGGAGGGATTAGGGATGGATTCGCAGCTCCCCCTCGTCCCTTATCCCTCATCCCTCCTCCCTGTTTCCCAGCCACTGGTCCTCGAAAACCTGAGCTTTCGCTACAATCCGCTGTCGGATTTCGTTTTAAAAAACGTCAACCTCACTATCCCGGCGGGCGAGGTGACGGCTATCGTTGGCACCAGCGGCAGTGGCAAAACCACGTTGATAAAATTGCTGCTCGGATTTTACGAAGCAAGTACCGGAACCGTCAAAGTCGGGCCGAGCCAGCTCAAAAACCTGAACGCTACTGACTGGCGGGCCAAATGTGGCGCTGTGATGCAGGACGGGTTTGTTTTCTCTGATTCCATCGCCTCCAACATCGCTGAAAGCGAGCAGGACTGGGAAATCATTGACCAAAATAAATTGCTACAAGCAGTACAAGTAGCTCATATTCAGGAGTTTATCGAAAGTCTCCCCTTGGGCTACAACACTATTGTCGGAGCAAAAGGGAATGGCCTGAGCCAAGGTCAACGCCAGCGTTTGCTGATAGCAAGGGCCGTTTACAAGCAGCCAGACTACCTGTTTTTTGATGAAGCGACCAATGCCCTTGATGCCCACACCGAGAAAATAATCACGCAGAACTTGGCCGAGTTTTTTGCGGGGAAAACGGTTGTCATCGTTGCGCACCGATTGAGTACCGTGAAAAATGCCGACCAGATTGTGGTCCTGGAACATGGAGAAGTTGTCGAAATTGGCACTCACGACGAGCTGTCACAGAAGCTTGGTGTTTATTACCATTTGGTTAAAGAGCAATTGGAATTGGGAGCTTGAAATAGCTTCGAGTTTCGAGTTGTGAGTTTTGAGCAGCTAGCGGCTTGATTCCTAATTTTGATGTCGAGCTTCACAGGTTGGAACTCAAATAATTTGCTAAAAAAATGCCAGTAAAAGACCCGTCAGACATCAGACTCAACGAGCGCTACGACGTGGAAGCGCTCATCGGCAGCCCGCCCGGTTGGACGCTGCGCTGGGGACTGACGGCCATGCTCCTCGTGCTGGCCTTGCTGTTTTGGGTCGCCCATTTCGTGCGATACCCTGATGTGGTGGAAGCGAGGGCCGTGCTTACGACCGTGAATCCGCCTATACGCCTGGCCGCAAACGTGACTGCGAAAATTGCGAAGCTGAATGTGGCAAATGGCTCGGTCGTCAAGCTGGGTGAAGTGCTGGCAGTGCTGGAAAACCCAGCCCGATTGCAGGATGTAAACCTGCTCGACTCAACCCTCCAAATCATGGTGGAAGACAAGGGGGCAGCCGACCTCGAAATTCAGTTCCCAAAACAGCTTCAACTTGGCAGTCTGCAAGCGAGCTACGCCGATTTCTTCAACCGCCTGAAAGCGCTTCGTTACTTTCTTTCGCAAGACATCAACTACTTGAAAATCAGTAATTTGCGCAAGCAAATGAATGAAATTGAGCGCCTGAACAAATCGCTTTCCCGGCAGGAAAAAATACTGGAAGAAGAAGTGGATTTGGCTTTGAAAAACATGCAGCGAGACAGCACCTTGTTGGCCAAAAACTCCCTCAGTAAACTTGAATTTGAAAAAAGCCAATCGGGTTGGCTGGCAAGGCGGCGAGAGTTGGAGGCGCTTCGTTCAGGCTCCGCCAACAACAACCTGCGAGTACAGGAAATGCAGGCGCAAATACTTGATTTTCAACAAGTTCAGTCAGATGGTGAGTCGCAAAAATTGCTCGATTTCCGCTCTGAAATCCAACGTCTGAAAGGGGAGATTGATGCTTGGAAACACGACTATCTGCTGGTTGCCCCCGTGGCTGGTGAGGTGGCTTTGACGAAGGCTTGGAGCGAAAATCAACAGGTGGAAGCTGGCACCGAAGTGCTGACCATCGTTCCGCAAGAAAGTGCTGGGAGCATGTTGGCCAAAGCGATGCTCCCAAGCGCCCGTTCGGGCAAGGTGAAGGTCGGAATGCCTGTCAATATTCGGCTCGACGGCTACCCGTACCAAGAGTTTGGGGTGCTGAATGGGCAAGTGAGCCGCATTGCCATCGTGCCGGGCGAACTGGGCTATGAGCTGGGAATCGATCTGCCCAATGACCTGAAAACCAGCTACGGCAACAAGGTTGAATTTCGACAAGAAATGCAAGGCTTGGCGAGGATTGTCACTGAAAAACGCAGCCTCCTCGACCGTATTTTGGATAGAATTTTAGCCGCCTTCGGCAACAATTGACTCAAGTAGAGTCCAAAAGCAGGATTTTGGCTTCGCTAAAATAGGATAGGACACAGATTCAAAGGATTGAACTGATTCGAAATGATTTAGAAATCTGTGAAAATCCATTTAATCCTTTCAGTCAGTGTCCCAATAATTTTTGGCGAAGCCAAAACAGGATTCTCCTATTCTTGAGTCAATTAGCCCTCCTCACATCCCTTATCCCCCATCCCTTACCCCTACATACATTTCCCTTCGGAAAAGTACCCTAGCCAGCATGTCCTCCACTGGTTTTTCCCACATTCGCCATTGCACGGAGTCGTTGCTCCAGCCAGTTTGCAATTGGTCATAAAGTGCCGGGTCGCAGCGAAGACCCAGCATTTGCAAATAGCCACTGAGGTGTTGCAATTGCCAAACCTGCCGGTAATCCTTCACGATTTCCATTCGGAAACGATTGATAATCAATAAACTAAGTTCGTCCGACCACGCTGCTTCGTTGTTTTTCAATATTCGGAAAACGGGTGAAAATTCAGTAGGCAAGCCCATCGTTTCTTTCAAAAATTGGATCGCAAAACGGCTCACTTCAGCAACAGGCAGCAGCGGGGCAAGTTGGTTCACCACGGGCATTTCCCAAACTCGCAGACCATCATTTTCTTGCCAAAAAACTAAAATCGCAGCCGCCCAATTTGCGTTTTTGTGAAAAATAGTGGCTTCGACGCAAGCCCGCACGAGCGTTTCGCTCCAGTCCGTTTTTGAAAATAAATCGAGTACTTCAGCTGGCGTTTTTTCAAAAAAAACTTCCCAGTGAGAAGGTGGCACAAGCGACACTAATTGCCCCAGATGCCCTGCCTTCGACCCACCTGCCCAGCCGGGATGAATTTGAAGGATGCCGTCACGCTGTGCCGCAAGGTCTGGCTCTTCTAAGTTGTTGATTTTCACGGTATTGTTTGCGAAGGAAAAGCAAGCCTCGGCCCGTTTGGCCATGCGCAGGGCGAGCTGCGAGCTGGGTATTTTTGCCAAAATTGGTGCTGCGGCCTGCCTCACTTCCTTTCGTCGGTCGTCGAGAGAGCGTTCCAAAAGCGGTTCATCGGCGAGTGAGAGGCCAATTTCCAGACAAGTAAGAAAGGCGGCTTTGTCCACTGGGTTTTCCGCCTCCCAGTTGCTGTTCAAAAGTTCGAGGGCGAAACTGGGCGACTGCTGCCGCCAAAACCGCAGCTGCGCAAGGCGTTCGGTACGGCTGCCAGTCTGCCAATTGAACTGGCTTGGGTGTTGCAATCGGGCTGACCAATCGGGGTGCTGCCGCAAAAGCCAAAGCCCAGATTCACTGAACAGCGGCTCGATTTGTGGCCAAATCGTTGGCAATTCTGGCAGTTTCATGAGTGCTGGCAGTGCAGCGGTGGGCAGCGATTTGCCATGTTTTTTCAATAAAAAAAGGTGCTCTGGCAACACGGGGGCATGAGGGCCAACGACTATCAAATTTAGCAGGTGGGTGAGTTTCGGATTGGAAGCAGTGATGGCGGCTGATGCCGGCATTTCTCCCTCAAAATTTTTTAGTAAAAAACCGGCCTTGCGCATTTGCGCCAGTAGGGCAGCCCCATTTGCCAAAAGTTGCGGTGCTTCGCAAGTGGTGTCCACGCCAAGTTGTTGAAGTTTGGTCAGCGTCGTTTCATCGAAACGGCTGTTTTCAACACCGAGCAGGGCATTTTTTACTAGGTCTTTCCAAGGCATGAATGCAGGTTGAAGGAAAATTTCGATGGGTTTGGAGCTTTGGCAAAGCTGAAAATTTCGGTTGGAATGTAGGTAAGAAACTGCACCAAAAATAAAAGCCCCTCGCAAGGAGGGGCCGTGGTAAGCCAGAGTTTGGCTAGTAAAACAACAAAAATCGTAAGTTTGACGCAGATTGTTTTTTAGGTCACATTGTAACAAAAGTAATTACAAAAATGAATCTTGCAATAATTGGCTTTGGTAAAATGGGGAAAACCATCAAAACTTTGGCAGAAGCTGCGGGCGACCACGTAGTTTTAGCCATTGATTTGGAAAACCGACATGAATTTACCCATGAAAATTTACGAAAAGCAGATGTGGCCATCGAGTTCAGCCGACCAGAAACGGCTTTTGAAAATATTAGCGCTTGTTTGGCGGCTGGCGTTCCCGTTGTAAGTGGGACAACGGGTTGGCTCGACCGATTTGAGGTGGCAAAGGCAATTTGCGAAGCAAAAAATGGGGCCATGTTTTATGCCTCCAACTACAGCATCGGGGTGAATGTTTTTTTCGCAGTGAACCGCTATTTGGCCAAACTCATGGAAGGGCAAAACCAGTACGATGTGCGGTTGGAGGAGGTTCACCATACACAGAAACTAGACCATCCCAGCGGAACGGCCATCACCTTGGCGCAAGGCATCCTTGAAAATTTTACGAAGAAAAAAGATTGGCAAACCTACCTGCAAACAGTTGAAAATGAGCCGTTTACAACAAATCCTGAAACCTTGGGCATACTGAGCAAGCGGGTGGGAAATGTGCCGGGAACGCACCTCGTCACTTGGGAGTCCAGCATTGATACCCTCGAAATTAGCCACACCGCACATTCCCGTGAGGGTTTTGCTGCTGGCGCAATCGCCGCTGCAAGGTGGCTGATTGGAAAAAAAGGCTGCTTCGGGATGCCTGATATGCTGGGTTTTTAAGCGGGTAGCTACCAAATTTTACAGAAAAAATCAACTAAAATTCCATGAATAAACGGAGCGTCGAACGGATTTCAATCTTGCTTGAAATTCGAGCTTTTGCCCTACCTTTGCCCACATGACAGAAAAAATCCTCATCCTCGATTTCGGTTCGCAATACACGCAACTCATTGCTCGGCGTGTGCGGGAGTTGAATACTTACTGCGAAATAGTACCGTATAATAAGGTGCCGGAACTCGACGAATCCGTGAAAGGAATCATCCTCAGTGGCAGCCCTTTTTCCGTTCGGCAAGAAGATGCCCTCCGACTTGACCTCAGCAAACTCTTGGGAAAGAAACCAGTGCTTGGCATTTGTTACGGTGCCCAACTCATCGCTGACCAATACGGTGGAAAAGTCGAGCGCTCGGAGAAGCGGGAATACGGCAAGGCTGCACTTACCAAAACTTATGTCAACGATACATTTCTGAATGGTGTGCCAAAAGACTCGCAAGTTTGGATGTCCCACGGCGATACGATTGTGAAACTGCCGGAACAGTTTGAGCTGATGGCCAGCACAGAGAGCGTGGAAGTTGCTGCGTTTCGGGCGGTCAACGGGGCATTTGGGGCACCTGTTTACTGTATCCAGTTTCACCCTGAAGTGACGCACAGCTTGGATGGCCTGACCATCCTTCGCAATTTCGTGCATGAAATTGCTGGTTGTAAAGGCGATTGGACACCGGCCCATTTTATCGAAGAAAAAATTGCGGAGCTTCGCAAAACCATCGGTGACGAGCGGGTGCTGATGGGCTTGAGCGGTGGTGTAGACAGCACAGTTGCTGCGGAATTGTTGCACAAAGCCATTGGTGAGCAACTGATTTGTTTCTTTGTGGACAATGGTTTGCTTCGCAAAAACGAATACCAAGAAGTACTCGACAGCTACAAAGTGATGGGTCTGAACGTGGTCGGCATTGATGCCAAGCAACGGTTCTACGATGAACTGGCTGGCGCAACTGACCCAGAGAAAAAAAGGAAAATCATAGGTCGGGTATTCGTAGAGGTTTTTCAGGACGAAGCAAAAAAGATTGCGGATTTCGGATTTCGGAATGCGGATTCGAGCGGCCAGCCCGCTTTTTCCGAAGCCCAATCCGCAATCCGCAATCCACAATCCGCAATTCAATGGTTGGGCCAAGGTACGATTTACCCTGACGTCATAGAATCGGTGTCCGTCCACGGCCCGTCCGTCACCATCAAGTCGCACCACAACGTGGGTGGGTTGCCCGACCTTTTGAAACTGAAAATCGTGGAACCGCTTCGCTCGCTTTTCAAAGATGAAGTACGCAGGGTGGGAAAAGAATTGGGTATTCCGACCGATATTCTGAACCGCCACCCGTTCCCTGGACCGGGGCTTGGCGTGCGCATTCTTGGCGACATCACACCGGACAAAGTGGCGCTCTTGCAGGAGGCAGATGCGATTTTTACCAAAAATTTGAAAAAATTCGGGCTTTATGACGAAGTTTGGCAGGCAGGAGTGATGCTTTTGCCTATCCAATCGGTCGGTGTCATGGGTGATGAACGAACTTACGAGCAACCCGTTGTGCTTAGGGCGGTCAACTCATCGGACGGAATGACGGCGGAATGGAGCCGTTTGCCGCATGAGTTTTTGGCGGTCGTTTCCAATGAAATCGTAAATAACGTGAAAGGCATCAACCGGGTGGTTTACGACATCAGCACCAAGCCGCCTGCGACGATAGAGTGGGAATGATTTAGCTGTGAGTTACGAGCTGTGAGTTATGAGTAAGTTGCTACTCAAACTCCAGTATCTTGAAAAAATACCTGACTTAAGATATTGGAATCAAAGTAAAAACATAGAATTTGGTTTCCTTTTAGGAGTCAGGGGCAAAAAACATAACGAAATGAGAAAAAGGATGGTCAGTTTCAACTTGATAAACTTGGCTTTTGCGGCCATTCTGATTGGCGTAATCTTGCCGTCATGTGGTTGGTTGAAACCTGCCAGAGACGCTAATGAGAAGGTTTACAAGGACGAGGATTTTGGAGACATCCAAGGCACGAAGGTTTACGACCCAGAGACTGGCACATACCGTACTGTTCACGAAGTAAATGAAAAAGTGGACACGGTGCAGTGGAAAGACCTTGCAGAAGATAAATTCCCGCCAATTAAAACGGATAGCCCGATGAACGGTGGCGGCACAATACCCACCACTGGCGGTAATGCTGGCAATAATGGCAATACAGGAACGACCGGCGGCACAGGAAATGGCAATGGAAACGTTTCCATTTTGCTGCCGTTTTTGGCCAATGCCTCTTCGACTGGCGTGCCTGACAACTCGCTTTGGGCCATCAATTTTTATGGAGGAGCAAGGCTCGCTTATGATGATTTGGAAGAAGAAGGAGCGAAATTCAACGTTTCGGTCATGGATTCTGAAGCATCACCGACCAAAGTAACTAACCTTTTAAAGGCTGGTGACCTTCCCAATGCTGACCTAATCATTGGCCCTTACAAAAGGGAGGAGGTGGATATAGTGCAAGCATTTTCAAAGAAAAGTAAAACACCGATGGTAGTGCCTTACACTGCCCAAATGGGAATGTCGGAGGACAATCCGTTTTACATCCAGGTGAATCCGTCCTTGAAATCACATTGCGAAGCAATGACCAAGCATATCCGCAAATCATACCAGCCTGAAAATGTGGTACTTGTGGCGCTTAATTTGCCCGAAGAAAAAGCTAGGTTCAAATATTTTCAAGACGCAAATACGCTGGTTGAAAAGGGCAAAACAGGCAAGAAATTCAATGAACTGCTCGTACCAGAAACTGGCGCAAATTTCCACACCATTGATGTCACAAAGTTCATGAAGCCAAACGCCACAACGGTTTTCGTGGTGCCTTCCTGGTCGAACCAGACTTTTATTTACTCGCTCCTCCGCCAGTTGCTGGCGAAGCAAGCAGAGGGTGAGGACATCGTGGTTTATGGAATGAGCATGTGGCTAGATTTTGCCCAAATTGACTTCGAATATTACGAAAAACTCCACCTGCATGTGAGTAGCGCTTCCTATGTGGACGACAACGATGAGCGGGTAAAACAGTTCAAAAAGAAGTTCTTTGATTCCTATGGAACGGTGCCGAATGAAGAGGCTTTCCTCGGATATGATGTGATGCTGTATTTCGGTAAAATGCTGGCAAAATATGGTAAAACCTTCACGTCGAAGCTCGATTCATCGCCTTTCGATGTATTGCATGGCCGCTTTGAATTCAACCGGGTTGTGCTTTATCCTGAGAAGCACAAAGAGGATTTGAATTATTACGACCAGTTGGAAAACACCTTCGTCAACATCCTCAAATTCCAAAATTTCCACCTGCAGCCAGCGGATTAGGCAGGTATTGGGAATTAGGTATTGGGTATTTAAGAACGTTAATTTGATAATACCAAATTCCTAATACCCAATCCCAAAGTCAAAGCCGGAAGCAAAACTTCCGGCTTTGTTTTTATGCAAAAAAAGCGACTCGATAAATTTCATGCAGTGGTCAACCGCCGCCAACCCGACCTGACGGTGGTGCTGGAAAACGTGACGGATTTGCACAATATTGGCGCCGTCATCCGCTCCGCCGATTCCGTTGGAATTGGCGAAGTTTATATCCTAAATACGGACGCCCACCTTCAAACCAAGTATGTGAAAATCGGCAAGCGCACCTCAATGGGTTCTGGAAAATGGGTGGATGCGCACTATTTCACGGATGCCGGGGCTTGTTTTGAAAAATTGCGGAGCAAATACGGAAAGGTATTGGGTGCTATGCTCGGCGAGGGTGTTGGCGACTTCCATCACCTCGATTTGACAGAGTCGGTTGCCTTGTTTTTTGGAAATGAGCATCGTGGTGTATCCACAGTCTCTGAGCCTTTTTTGGATGGGAAATTCATGATTCCGCAAGTTGGAATGGCGGAGAGTTTAAACGTTTCGGTCGCCTGTGCGGTCACGTTGTACGAGGCTTTTCGGCAACGAAATGCGAAGGGTTTTTACGAAGAACCTTACCGATTAAGTGAAACAGAACGGGCGGATTTATTTGATATTTACTTCGAAAGGCATAAGGCACGGGATAGGCGACCGGTGAAATCGTGGCCTCAAGATTGATTTAACACGGAGAAACGGAGGACACAGAGGAATACGTCATTGACCCTTTCCAAAGTTTTGTGTAAACCTCAATTCTCCACCGCCGACAATACCACATCATTTTTCAAGCTCCTGAAATCCACTGGCGTCACCGCAGAAACGCCCTGTTCCGGCATATAAACCCCATAAATAGTGTCCACCGCCGCCATCGTTTGCTTGTTGTGCGTCACGATAATGAACTGGCTGTCCTTACTGAAATCCTTGATGATATGATTGAACTTCTCAATGTTGGCGTCGTCCAGCGGTGCGTCCACCTCGTCGAAGATACAGAATGGGGCGGGCTTGAGGAGGTAAAGCGAGAAGAGTAGGGCCGTGGCTGTCAGCGTCTTTTCCCCACCTGATAGCTGGCTGATGCTTTGCGGGCGTTTTCCTTTAGGCTTCGCAACGATTTCGATGCCACTTTCCAGTGGGTTTTCCGGGTCAAGGAGGATGAGGTCGGCGGTGTCATCACTTGTGAAAAGACTGCGGAAAGCATCTATGAAGTAGAGCCGCACCTTGCCGAAGGCTTCAAGGAACTGTGCCGTGGCCGTCTCCTCGATTTCCTTGATGGTTTCCATCAGGTCGTCTTTTGCCTTCAAAATATCGTCCCGCTGCGTGGTGATGGAAGTATGGCGCTCGCTCATTTCATCGTAAGCTTCCACGGCCATCGGGTTGATTTCACCGTAATTGTCGAGGCGGCCCTTTATCCTTTCCACCTTCATTTGCAGGTCTTCCGGTGTTTCCCCGGCTGCCAACTGCCAACTGCCAACTCCAAGCCTTCGTGGTCGTTGATGCTCAGGTTAAACTCGATTCTTAGTCGCTCCGCAATATTGGAGAGCTGGTACTTCGTGTCGCTAAACTTATCCTTGAGGTTGTTGATTTTTATCTGCGAGTCCTGCGATTGGCGACCAAAAGCTCGCAGCTTGTCCTCAATTTCATGGATGCTGTTGCGTGCCCCAAAGAAGTTCTGTTCGGCAGCCGAAAGCATGCCTTCCTTTTCTTTGCGGAGCGCATAATTCTCCTGCAAGCCCTTCACCAGCTTCTCAATATCGTCGTTGATTTGCGCCACTTCGCTGCCCGATTGGTCGAGCGAGCGCTGGTTGGCAGCGAGGGTTGCCTTGGTCTCGTCAAGTTGTTTTTCCCGAAAGGAAAGCTCCCTTTGCAGCGCCGACACCTTGTTCTGCTGCTTGATGAACTCAATATTGTTGTTGTTGAAATCGGTGCTGGCGTTGCTCATTTCCTCCGCCACCTTGCGGAAAGTTCCGTCGGTATTGCTGATTTGCTTGCGGGCTTCGTCGGCTACTTGAAATTTGTCTTCAAGTTGTTTTTCGATGTCGGCGTTTGCTGTTTCAAACGACTTGATACGTTCCACATTCGCCGCCTTTTTGGCATCCACATCCCGGATGTACGACTCGAAACTTTCCAAACGGGCAGCCAATGACGCCCGTTCCTGCGAGACTTTGTTCAGCATTTGCTGCTCCTGCTGGATGGCCTGCCGGGACTGTTGCCCTTTCAGGTTTTCGATGCTCGACTTGAGGTTGTACATCTCCGTCGAGAGTTTCGTCTCATCCTCTTCGCCCCGTTTGATGGCGTTGTCCAGGATTTCCAGATTCTTTTTCCGCCCGATTTTTTTACCCTCAAACAAGCCCACGCTACCCCCGCTCAGGCTGTGGCGGCGCTGAATGAAACGACCCGATTTCGCCAACAACGTCCTATTTTGCTCCGCAAAATCCTTAGCAACTTCCTCTTTTTCAAGTATAAAAACATGGTCCAAAAGATAGCTCACGAGGTTGCGGTACATGGGGTCGCACTGCACGAGGTCGGTAGCGGGCCGCATACCTTCGGAAACCATGGCGATGCTCGGCGAAAAGTCGTTGAAACTGTCGTTGACAAAGAAATTGGCCTTGCCTTTTTGTGCCGATTGCAGCAATTGCACGGCCTGCTGGGCATCCGCCATATTTTCCGTCACATAATAATTAAGGTAGGGTTCCAGGTAGTTTTCGATGGCCACCCGGTAGTCAACCTCCACATAAATCAGATCGGAAAGCAGCGGTGCCTGCTTCGTCCAGTTCTTCGCATTGCTCAAAAACCGGATGCTCTCTGGGAAGCCTTCGAGGCTCTCGACCATGCTCTTGGTCAGCTTGTACTCGTTGCGCTTGGCGTCCAGTTCCCGATGGATTTTCTGGATGCGGCTTTTCAGGTCGTCCAGTTTGGTTTCGCCTTCGGCAATTTGTTCCCGGCGTTGTTCCTCCGCTTTTTCCAGGCCCTCCACGGTGGCCCGTCGTTCAGTTTCCTCCTTTTCCAGTTCCTTGATTTTCGCACCCAGCGACTCCGTTTCCGCCTTGCGGTTCTTCACCTCTTCCTCGCCGTGGGCGATATCGTGGCGGAGGTTTTCCATCTGATTGGCGTTGACGGCCTTGGATTTCTCTAGTTCGTAAAGCTCCCGCTCCACCTTCTGCTGGTTCTGCATGATGGCATCCAGCCCGGCCTTCATTTCGCCGTGGCTCTGGCGGATGTCCAGTAGTTTTTTCTCGGCGGCTTCAAGCTGCTGTTCGAGCTTGCCTTCGAGGCGGCGGTCTTCTTGCAGCGTTTCCCGGTAGCCCGCTATTTCTTCTTCCAGCGTCGCAATGCGTGATTTTGCTATCAAAATCGCATCCTGCGACTTCGATTTGTTCTGTTCTACAAACGAGATTCGCTGCTCCAGCACCCGGCGCTCGTTCTCGGCATCCCGTATTCGCCCTACGAGTTGGTTCATCTCCCGCTGGCGCTCACTCAGGGCTTGCTCCTGGTCGAGGTTCGATTTGCGCTGCTGCTCCAGACCTGCCTCCATTTGCCGTTGCTCTACTTCGAGTTGGCGGTAGCGGTCCTCCTCTTTTTCTAGGGAATCCTTCAGTTCCTTGTACTTGGCCTTCAGCGATTCCGATTTCAGCGCCGCCAGTTTGATGGCCAAATCCTTGTATTCTTCCTTGAGTTCAAAATATTTTTTCGTGCGCTTGGCCTGCTGCTCCAGCGATTTGAGGTTGTTGTTGATTTCAAACAAGAGGTCGTCCACCCGCTCGAGGTCGGCGGTGGTGGCTTGCAGTTTTTGGAGCGTTTCCCGTTTCCTGATTTTGTACTTGGAAATGCCAGCGGCCTGCTCGAACATCTTGCGGCGGGCGTTGTCCTTGTCCGCCAGGATTTCGTCCACCATGCCCAGGGCGATGATGGCGTAGCTGTTGGAGCCGATGCCAGTGTCCATTAGCAGGTTGGTGATGTCTTTTAGGCGGCAAACGACGCCGTTCAGTTGGTACTCGCTTTCGCCGCTGCGGTAGAGCCTGCGGGTGATGGCGACGGAATTGTACTCGGTGGGCAGCAGGTTCTTGGTGTTTTCGAAGCTCAGCGTCACTTGCGCCATGCCGCCCTGCTTGCGGCTTTTCGTGCCATTGAAGATGACCGAGGTCATCGTGTCGAGGCGAAGCTCGCTGCTCTTCTGTTCGCCCAGCACCCAGCGGATGGCGTCCACGACGTTGCTCTTGCCGCTGCCGTTCGGCCCGACAATGCCAATCACGTCCTCGTTGAAATGGATGACCGTTTCATCGGCGAACGACTTGAAGCCTTTTATTTCGAGGGTCTTGAGACGCATTTGTTCTGTTTCGGGGGGCGAAGGTAGGGAGATTTTGGGGAAAGTTGGAGAGGTGTTGGCAAGTTTGATTCAGTGAGGATTTTGGGAATCTGTGCAGTTTGCATGGCTTTTTTGGCACGGAAATGTTTGTAGTCAAATGAACTTCCCTCGATAAACATCTTTGACTATGAAATTGAATTTACTTCTATTGGCATTCCTGTTCTTTGGTTGCAATGATACCAGGCAAAAAAAAGTACTTGGGCCTGTCCAAATAGCCTCAGTCAATACCGATGATGAGACTGAGCAATACGAAGAACCTGCTCTTTACTTTCAATTGAGAGGAGTTCTTGGAAACAACATTGAATCTAGTCTTCAATTAGAAGGCGATAGTGAAAAGTTAACCGGCTATTTCTATAACCACGAAAATGGGGAAGACATCAACATAGCTGGTTATTGGAAAAATTCTATTCTGTATTTGGAAGAGTACAACAGTGCTGTTGAAGATAGTATTACAGGTGTTTTTGAAGGTGTTTTCGACACAGTTACTATGGTTTATAATGGACAATGGAAAAATCCTTCCAATAATCTTAAAGTGTCATTTGAATATGGACAGCCTGATAATGCACAACCTGAAGATGTGGGAATTAAGTGGTCGCCTGAAGAGCAAAAAGCGATAAAGAAAATTAAAAAGGCTTATCTAGAATGGTCAACCTTGGGATGCCACGATGATTTTTTTCAAATTGTCTTGGGCAATATAAATGGCGATAAGTTTTTAGATGCTTGGGTAAGAATTGACTGTGCTCCTGAAGGAGGAGGAACAGCCAACAGATGGGATTTAACAAATCTTGTTATAGTTTCAACTCCTGAAGGTGGTTATCAAATTATTGAAGAACCTAGCAATATCAATGAGAATGGTGAATATCAAGCTGTGGCGTGGGGCATTGAAAACATTGACCCTGATGGCACTTTAGTTTACAGGTTTTATGATTATAGAGGTGACGAAGCACTTTGCTGCCCTGGTAGAGAGTGGAAGGCCCGATTTAAATATAAAGATGGTGGGTTGGTGAGGTTAAGATGATTATAGTTCATACCTGATACCTTTTGCGATACTTGGCCAAAACATCTTCCAACGGAATCCCCTCCCCATTTTCCAACTGCCGCTGGGAGGTTTTATGGATGATTTTATCGCATCGGGCAGTTTTTCCCAATCCATCAAAAACGCCTTTGCATCTTCTCCTCCCAAGAAAATTCCTGCTTCAATTTGCTTTTGTGAATCCTCCAAAATAAGGGATAATTCGTCCATTGACAAAGGCTGGCGACCTTGCTGCTTCCCCAGCAACTTGCCGATTTCGTCTCGAACTTGGCTGTTTGTAAGCCTTTCTCCTTTTTCAAGTTGCTGCAAACCTTTCTGATTCAAAGACTTTTTTTCGTCAGTCAATGCGTCCCACCAATCTGGATTTTCGGTACTCATCGTCAACTGTTTTTTCATGAAAGCAATAATTCTGATGCCACTGCCAACAAAAATAGAAAAATCCCCGATTTTTGGCGACCCAAAATCCGGAATCCGCAATCCGCAATCGTGAATCCAGATTACCTCCTCTACCGCAAAATCATCCACATAGACATGGATGCCTTTTTTGCCAGTATCGAGCAGCGGGACAACCCCGAACTGCGGGGCAAGCCCGTGGCTGTGGGGGGTGGAGGAACGAGGGGCGTGGTCGCATCGGCCAGTTACGAGGCTAGGCGTTACGGGGTTCGCTCCGCAATGCCTGGTATCACGGCGCAGCGGCTTTGCCCGAGCATCATTTTTGTCAAGTCAAATTTCAAGGCGTACCACGAGGTCTCACAACAAATCCGCAGCATCTTCCTCGACTACACAGACTTAGTGGAGCCACTCTCGCTCGATGAAGCCTTCCTCGATGTGACCGAAAACAAAAAGAACATCGCCTCCGCCATGCAAATCGCCATGGACATTCGCCGCCGGATAGAAGCAGAAACTGGGCTGACGGCCTCAGCGGGTGTTTCCTTCAACAAGTTCTTGGCAAAAGTTGCCTCCGACATCAACAAACCCAACGGCATGAAGACCATTTTGCCGGAGGAGGCACTCGATTTTTTGGCAAAACTACCGGTCGAAAAATTCCACGGCATCGGCAAAGTGACAGCGGAGCGCATGAAGAAAATGAGTATCCGCACTGGAGCTGATCTCCGCAATTTTACCGAAGTTGAATTGTCGCAACGCTTCGGCAAGTCGGGACGCTACTACTACCGTATCGTGCGGGCGGAGGACAATCGGCCCGTGAATCCAAACCGTATCCGAAAATCCATTGGTGCAGAACGCACCTTCTTTGAGGATGTGAGCGAAACCGAAGAAATGAAGAAGCGCCTCGTGCCCATCATTGAAACAGTGTTCAATTACATGGCCAAGCACGACAATTTCGGGCGGACATTGACGCTGAAGATGAAGACGCCAGAGTTCAAAATCATCAGCCGTAGCAAGTCGTTTGGTGGGGAAATCCGCAGTTTGGAAGTGTTGCAGCAAGCTACTTTTGAACTGCTTGATGGTAGTCGGGAGGAATTCGAGGCAGTGCGGTTGTTGGGCATCTCGGTTTCAAACTTGGAAAAGGAGATGACCGGGGAGGGCGTCCAGTTGGAATTTGATTTTGATGAAAATGACAGCATCAAACCTAAGCTGCCCGGCTAGCGAGCATCCAGTTTCCAACTACTTCGAGGTAGTTTCCTTCGGGAAAAACGGACTTGAAGGTTTGCTCAAAATAAAGCTGAGTGGCAGTCAGTGCCGCCGCCGTATCGGCGAGGCGGTTGAAGAGGAGCAGGCCATTTGGTGCGAGCAGCGACTTGGTTTTTTGCAAAAAATCAAGCGATTCGAACTGTGTGGGAACAAGGTCATCCAAGAACAAATCCACTACAACCAGGTCGAATTGTTGGTGGCATTTTTTTACAAAACCTAAAGCGTCATCGTGGATGAGATGGATTGGATTGGATAGGGTAGGGAGCGTATATTTCGTAGCCCATTCTACGATTTTGGCATCGGCTTCCACACCTGTGCAGTGCATTTTTTGCCCAAAAACCCGTTCCAGCATGTAGGGCACACTGCCCATTGCGAAGCCAAGCACCAACAGGTGCTGGAACTTGTTTTTTTCAAAATTAATCTTTTGGAAGGTCTTCGAAAAATTGTCGTAGAGGTCATCGAAGGAATAGACGGCGTTGGTGGTGGTAAGGTAGTATCGGCCTTTGCGAAGCGAAAGGTTGAGGACAGGGTTCAAAGCTGTCGAAGCGGTATCTATTTGGTTATCAACGAGATAGCTAAGTATTTTTTTTAAAAATGCCAAGCTTGGATGCTATGATTTTGATTCAAAAAGCTTGAAAAACTTACGTCCAGTTTCTTCCTTTTGCTCCCATGGTCGGTACTTGGCCGTCTCTTCAAAAACTCCCATCAACAAAAGTCGGTCTTCGGCTTCCAAACTGTGCCCATGAATAGCCATCATTCTTTCCACAGCTTCAAAGGCTTTTTCTGGGATATAGGTGGTGAAATTATCCGTGCCACCCCATGAAAATGAGGGCATGAATTTAGGCAAGAAACCGGCGCCGAAAAGATTGCAGCAAAGCCCGGTCACTGTGCCAGTATTGAACATGGAATTGATGCCACACATGGAATAGTCGCCCATCATCAGGCCGATTTTTAGTTGGTCGGTTTGCTCCAACTGCCCGGTCACGTAGCTCCAAAGTTTCACTTCGCTCCAATTATTTTTGAGGTTGGAGGAATTGGTGTCAGCGCCGAGGTTGCACCATTCTCCGATAACAGAATTGCCAAGGTAGCCTTCATGTCCTTTGTTGGAGTGGTTGAACATGACGAGGTTCTTGACTTCCCCTCCCACAACACAATGAGTCCCAATGGAAGTTGGGCCATAAATTTTGGCACCCATTTTCAAGACGCTTTTCTCTCCAAGCACGAATGGTCCACGGATACTGACGCTCTCCATCACCTCCGCATCTGTGCCGATGTAAATGGGGCCTTTGCTCGCATTGAGGATTGCCCCCTCAATTTTTGCCCCCTCTTCAATAAAAATATTGTCTTCGCCAATAATTGTATTAGTCTTACTCAACGGCATGGAGCTCCGTCCATTTGTCAACAATTTAAAATCCGCTACTATCGCTTTTTCGTTCAATTGGAAAATATCCCAAAGGCGATTCATTTTGAGCACTGGGGATTCCTTGATTTCGAAACTGTTGAGGTCTTCAATGTCATCGTACATCAGCCGGTTGAACTGGTTGCGGTCGAGCACGGCGGCAATCAATTCGCCATCTAGCAGCATAGCGCCCCCATTTTCCATTTGGTTTATCAACGAAACGATTTCGTGCGTAGGCAACACGGAACCATTAATAAGGTAATTGACTTCCGAAATGGTGATGTCGTAGCGCTCAGATAGGTAATCTTGTGTGATGAAAGATGCCTTGCCATTCATCCATTTTTCCCAACGTTCCCGGTTGGACATTGCGCCCAACCTTATTTCACAGACAGGTCTAGTGAAGGTGAATGGGAGCAGATGCTCCCTTGTTTCGTTGTCAAAAAGAATGAGATTTTTCATCAAAATTAAACTTTCGGTTTCAGACAAGTTGGATTTCACTACCTGAAATTACTTGCTATTTGTGTGGCAATATTACAAAAAAAAGCCTCAACTGAAGAGTTGAGGCTTTTTGTATTTTAAAATAATAAAGCAAATTATTCTGCTTCTGCTTCGGTTTCAACAGCAGGCTTTGCGAACTTTGCGAAACGCTTGTTGAATTTGTCAATACGACCAGCAGTGTCAACAAATTTCATTTTACCTGTGAAAAACGGATGTGATGCAGCAGAAATTTCCAGCTTCACAAGCGGGTATTCGTTGCCGTCCTCCCACGTAATCGAGTCCTTGGTTTGAGCGCAAGAATAAGTAATCCAAGATTCGTCGCAAGAGAAATCTTTAAAAACTACTTTTCTATAATTCTTTGGATGGATATCACTTTTCATGTCAGATTTTTTTCAATTTTTAAATTTGCGTGCAAAGATAGTCTTTTTTCTTTTTTTTCAAAACCATTGATTGAAGACATTTATAAATATTTGGAGTTGAGAAAATTTTTAAAACCATGATTCAATATTTGTTGTTGTTCTTCAAGTTTTTCAAGGAATAGGTTTTCAATTCTTGAAGTTCAGTGTGGGGAACAATGCGGCAAGTTCCTTTACACATTAATAGTAATGTGACAAATCTGTTTTTACAGTTAAGTTGGCTGTTTGAAATTCAGGAATTGTCTTTTTAAAACTAGTCAACAAAACTTGACAAAGCTCCGCTAGTGGGTAAGTGAAAAAAAAGATTGATGCTTTTTCAAAAGTCGTTGATAATCAGGTAGATGTGTTTTGGTTGTGATTTTTTCTCAAGTTTTTTTTTACAAAATTGAATTCAAATGATTTGGTTTTTGCAAAAAGCCTTATCTTAGCACGATAAAAATTAGAGAGAGCGTGTTTTCGCCGGGCTTGCTAGCATTTTTGCGCAAGCCCGGTTTTTTTTTGCACTTTTTTCGATTCCACGCTTCAACTTCTTTGGAAATTCTCTTTTAACCTGCCCTTCATAATTTTTGGCTTAAACATTTGTTGTTTTGAGAAATACGCTACATTTGAGCGCATTTGAAACCATGCCTAACGATTGGGCTTTGTTGACTTTTCTATTGGTTTTTGGGCTAGAAAACTAGGATTTGAAATACAAAGCCAAGTGTAGGATCCTTTAAAAAAGAAATAATTTGCATAATTGATAGTAAATCCATCTTATGGTTTGTTAAAGATTGAATTTGCTAAATAATTACTTGCGATTGACTATTAATCAAAACATAATTGACTTTATGAACCTACCATCAGATTTGAAATACACCAAAGACCACGAATGGATTAGGGTGGAAGGTGGAAACACCGCTGTTATTGGAATCACAGATTTTGCCCAAGGAGAACTTGGAGAAATCGTTTATGTCGAGGTCGAAACTGAGGGCGAGTCCCTCGAAAAAGAAGCAATCTTTGGGACAATAGAAGCGGTTAAGACCACCTCTGATTTGTTCATGCCAGTTTCGGGTAAAGTCCTTGAATTTAACGCTGCGATCGGTGAAACCGGTGGAGATGACCCAACACTTGTCAATTCAGACCCTTACGGAGCTGGTTGGATTATCAAAATCGAATTAAGCAATCCTGCTGAATTGGATGAATTGTTGGATGCCGCTACTTATGGAGAGCTGATTGGTTAATTTCATGAAAAATCAAATCACGCACACCAATCTTCGAGACGGACGCATCTGGTAGTTACAAGTTTTTTGACATGAAGCCTTTTTTTCCGGCAATACTTTGGGCAATCTTGATTTTTGTACTTTCTACAATGCCTGGAGTTCAACTGCCAAAAACGATAATTGCACCTGACAAATTAGGTCACTTTGTAGTTTACGCAGTTTTTAATTGGCTGGCATTAAAAGGTTTAGCTTCAGGTGATAACCTTTCAACAAGAAAGGCATTAATTGCTACCTTCGTTGTTACGGTTTACGGAATAGCGATGGAATTCATTCAATGGGCTTTCTTTCCAGGCCGATTTTTCGAGGTTTGGGATATGGTTGCTAACTTTACCGGCGCTGTTTTAGGTTATATTGCATTCAATTTTTACTTCACAAAAAAATAACCAATATGGATTTTGAAATTAGTGGAAACTTAGTGTTGCTCGTTTCAATCCTGATAATTGTGTTGACAGTTTCACTCATTTTCATAGTGAGGGCTGTTTTCAACAAGCGATCGGGGAGCAATCTCACGGCAAAACATGCCGGCACTACTTTCAGCTCTCCTTTGGAGGGCCGAAACAAGTACCCTGAAGTAGATACGTTCAGCTTAGGCACAACTTTTAGGAATTATGGCATTCTTGCCTCGGTAATCCTAATGATTCTTGCCTTCAGTTGGACTAAATACGAAAAGGTGATTGATGTGTCTGGTCTTTTGGGAACATTGGACGAGGAAATCGAGATGGAAACACCTCGGACGGCTGAACCGCCGCCGCCGCCACCGCCTCCACCACCTCCAGTGATTCAAGAAGTTCCAGATGATATTTCCGTGGAAACCGTCATTCAGCAGGACCAATCTATTGAGGAAGAGACCCAAGTGACTGCTCCTCCGGTGATTGAAAAAGCTGCTCCACCGCCGCCGCCGCCGCCGCCTCCTCCGAAAGAGGAAGAAGAAGAAATTTTCAAAGTGGTGGAAGATCAGCCGGCTTTCCCTGGTTGTGAGAATATCTCAGACAAGGCAGAGAAAAAAACTTGCGCTGAAACAAAAATGCTCCAGTTCATTTACAGCAACATCAAGTACCCACCTATTGCACGTGAAAACGGCGTTGAAGGTACCGTGTACATAAAGTTCGTTGTAGAAAAAGACGGTAGCATCACGGCACCAGAAATTGTACGTGACATCGGTGCAGGTTGCGGCGACGAAGCACTCCGAGTAGTTAAACTGATGCCGAAATGGCAGCCAGGCAAGCAGCGTGGCCGGGCAGTTAGGGTTCAGTTTAACCTTCCGGTAAAGTATAAACTGGAGTAATACTTCTTTAGAAAATACAAAAGGGCGATTGGCTGCAGCTGATCGCCCTTTTTCCGTTAAAATATGGCCAACCATACTCAAGGAATCCTCGATAAAATCCTTTGGAAAAGGAAAAGCAAATGGCTAATGCTGGGTGCGGCTATTGGTGCTTTTATTGGCCTCTTTTTGCTGCTGGGCACATTGCAGTTTTATTTTGATGTCCAAAAAATGCTGAAGGGGGATGCAAACCCCAGCGACCAGTATGTGCAAATCAATAAGAAAATCAACATCTTCAATACGCTTGGGGTAAAAGCAGGTTTTTCCGACGTTGATATTGAGGAGATGAAGTCAAAACCTTTCATCGAATCGGTTGGCAAGTTCACTGCCAATGACTTTCGGGCGGGCGCTTCCAGTGATATGCTTGGGTTTTACACAGAGCTGTTTTTTGAGTCGGTCCCAAAGGAATTCCTTGATGTAAATGAACCAGATTTCAGGTGGTCTGAAGGCCAGAAAAATGTGCCAATACTAATTTCAAAAGATTACTTGGCCCTCTATAATTTCGGATTCGCCCCAAGCCAAGGATTACCGCAACTTACACCCTCAACTATCGGCAAACTGAACATGGAAATCACCATCAGTGGCCAAGGTCGAAAACAATCCTTCAATGGAAAAATCGTGGGCTTCAGCGACCGCATCAACTCCATTCTCGTCCCACCAGATTTCATGGCTTGGGCCAATGAAAATTTTGGCAATGAACCAGGGCTTGCCTCTCGGCTTATTTTGAAAGTCCAAAACCCAATGTCAAAGGACTTTCAGGCTTTTTTGAAAGAAAAAAATTACGAAGTAAGTGCAGGGCGGTTGATTGGAAGCCAGTTCGGTGTGCTGCTGAAAGTGGTGCTGGCAGTGCTTTGGGGAATGGGTTTGCTGATTTTGGCGCTTTCCACGCTCGTTTTTACACTGAATTTTCAATTGTTGATTGCTCAAAGCAAACCCGAAATCCGTCTGCTCCTCGAAACTGGCCATTTCCCAAAACAAATTAGCGGGTTACTCACCAAGCGATTTTCGACTCAATTTGGAGCCATCGTTTTCGTGGTATTCGCCGCACTTTTTGCACTCAGGTTTTGGCAGGTCAGTTATTTTGAAAAACAGGGTTTTGAGTTAAAAACAGGACTCGACAGCTTAGTTTTGTTAGCAGGAATCTCTTTTTCTGTGCTTTTGCTTTTGCTGAACATCGCCAATATCCGCCGAGCCGTTGCGAAGTTAACTTAGAACACAATCCGCTTCCCGTGATACTCCGAGGTTCGCACCGCCGAATGTACCTGCATCAGGTTCTCCTTCGTCACTTTTCCAGCAGCCAGTATTTTGATTTCACCTTCGGCAACATTTCGCATTTTGCGAAGCACTTCCGCTCCTTCCAATGCCGTGTCTTTTCCGCCAGAAGTCAAAACCCGCTGAATACCAGGCACTTGCATCAAGCTTTCAAGCGCCGAAACAGGGTCTGGCGTATCATCAATCGCTTTGTGAAACGTCACAAAAAGCGGCTGCGCCAGTTCTGCCAATTGACGGGTCTGCGCCAATTCCACCTCATTTTTTTCATCCAAAATACCGAAAACGACCCCTGCCACACCCGCTTTTTTGAAAAAAGCAATGTTCTGTTTCATCTGCTCAAATTCTGTTTCGGAATACACGAAGTTCCCACCACGAGGCCGAACCATCGCCATGATTGGGATTTTCAAAGCGGCTATACAGGCTAGCGTCAATTCTTCCGAAGGCGTCACGCCGCCCACGCTCAAATCGCCGCAAAGCTCAATCCGGTCAGCGCCGCTTTTTTCAGCCAGCATGGCGTCTTCCAGTGTTTCCACACAAGCTTCCAAAATCAAATTCTCTGGTCTCATTTTGATGGATTTTTTATACCGTATTTGCTGCAAATCAAGCACTTAGCGGGGTCGTGGCCTCTTGCGGGGCAATGTTCCCGGCCAAAGAAAATAATCTGCAAATGCAATTTGTTCCAACTGTTTTCAGGAAAAAGCGCCTTCAAATCCCGCTCTGTTTCTTCCACGTTTTTGCCGCTGCTCAGTCCCCAGCGCATCGCCAAACGGTGAATATGCGTATCAACCGGAAAAGCCGGGACGCCAAACCCTTGCGACATTACCACCGAGGCCGTTTTGTGGCCAACGCCGGGCAGTGCCTCCAACGCAGCCCAGTCCTGCGGCACTTCCCCACCGTGCTTGTCAAGCAGCATTTGCGAAAGCACAGAAATCGCCTTCGACTTGGCTGGGGAAAGGCCGCAGGGCCGGATGATGTCCTCAATTTCCTTCACCGCCAATTTCACCATGTCCGTCGGGTTGTCAGCCTTGGCGAAAAGGATGGGCGTGACTTGGTTTACCCGAACATCGGTGCATTGGGCAGAGAGCAGCACGGCCACGAGCAGTGTGTAATTGTCCTGATGGGCCAGCGGAACGGGCGTCTCTGGGTAAAGTTCATCGAGAATTTCAGCGATGGCCCCTGCCTTTTTGCGAAGCGTAGGGCTGTATCTTTTTCCGCTGGGCTTGGCCTTGCTCATGTTTAGTTTTTGATAAAAATTTTCGAGTAAACCTGCTCGCCGACTGTCACCTGCAAAGTAAACATCCCTTTTGATAAACTTGAAAGTTCCAATCTATTTTGACCTGGACGGATGACCTGTTCGTGCAATTTTTGACCATAAATATTTGATAAACAGGCAGTTGCGTTAGCATTTTCATCCAAAGTAATTTGGAGGAAATCAGTTGCGGGGTTAGGCCAAGCCGTGATTTTTAAGGTAGGGGATTTCTCGGATGAAGCCGAGGGCATGTCTGTAGTCGTTACGTTATCTACGCAGATATAGGTCGGGGTATTGATACCTGCCGAAGAAACATCAGATGAACTCATGGTGAATTCAAGAAAATCAACATTTCCAAGTGAGGTCAAATCCACCCATCGCCAGTCTTTCACGATATAATCTTGGCTATTGTCAGCAAAGCGGTAGTCGGCAAGGTAGAACTCCACGCTGTCTAACCCGATGTTGCCGTTCAAGTATTTCCTGATGGTTACCTTAAAAAAATCAGGGTCGTTGCCATTCTCCCCACCAAACCGCTTTGCAAACCCGTCACCTTCTAACATGCTCAAGTAAGCATAGGTGTTGTTGGTCAAATATAGCCCTTGAACAACTCCTCCAATGGCGTTTCCAGTCAAATTCATTGGGCTGTTACCATAAATATAGCTGACGGCGTAGGTAGTCGAACCATTAACACCACCTCCAGTAATTGAACTGAATTCATTTTGGTAGCCAGGCGTCGTTACATCTGTAGTGGCCGAAATGGCCCAACCTGACCAATAAGGGAAATTCGGGTCGGCGACATATTCGTTGGGCAGTTCAACGTTGCCACTGCTGAACAGCTGCGAACTTCCTGCGTCGTTTAGAAAATTTCCTGGCGTCAGGTTAAAATTCTCGAAATCTGCCACGGTTTGCGCAGCAAGAAATGAAGCGAAAAGTACGAAAACTAAGGTGTTGAATGATTTCATTGTTCTAACTATTTTTGTTTTAAATGATTGATAATCAGTTTTTTGTGAAACTCAGTGACAAGCCTATTTGATAAGCCCTGCCCGGAATCGGCCTGCGCTCTACTACCCGATAATCGGCATCCCAGCAGTTGTCAATTTGGAAGAAAATGCGGGCTGGTAGCTGCCAGATTTCCTGTTCAAAATCAAGTTCAAACGACCCAGTTTGAAAGCTGGAGAGGCTTCCCAAATCCGTCAGCACTGCTCCCGTGAACTGATGCCTGTAACCTAAGCCAATTGTATTGAATTGGATTTTTAAGCTCGCAAAACCTTGATGCTCAGGCACATAAATCAATTGTTGACCTGCCCCGATTTTGGGCAATTCAATGGCTTTTTGATTGGTGGAGCGGATAATGTCGTAGCCGCCGTTCAGATTAAACCCCCATTTCGACCTCGACCAAACAAGGTGAATTCGGTTCTCCAAACCACGGCTCCAAACCTCGGCAATATTGGAGGCCGACCAAAGCGGCTGGCCGGGCTTTGGGTGCCAGAGTATCCAGTTTTTGATGTTTCGGTTAAAAACGGCAGCAGTAAAACGGAGCGCAGTCAGGTTTTTTTTGAAGGAAAAATCAGCGTTCAGCTCACTGCTCCAGCCAGATTCGGCAAGCAAATCTGGGTTGCCACCGGGCTGCCAATGCAAGTCGTTGAGGGTGGGTAAGCGGTAGTTTCGCCCTATCTTACCGCCGATTTTAAGCCAATTCAACACCTGCTGCTCCAGCCCAAGCGATGGGGTAAAAGGCACTAGTTTTCCATCCACCAGCTCTTGACGCCCATCCAATTGGGCACTGGTTCTCCCGTTCACAAAACGCAAGGAACCGAAGGCTGCGGTCTGGGAGCGCTTGGATTTTGAATCTGTGTAATTTTTGATAAATGCCTTCGTAAAAGTCTGATTGCCAGCAAGTTGTAGCATCCATTTTTTTGAAAAAAAGCGCTGCCATTCCAGTTCCGTAGTGCTCGTCCAGAAATGGCTGGGGGCATCCAATTTTATTTGCACATCTTGGTAATGAATGGCTTCACAGAAAAAAGCCGACCTGCCTTGCAGGATATTTTGGCCACCGTTCCACCTAAAATTCAGGGCAGTCCGAAGCGCCTCATCGGCTTGTTTTGCCACGCTTCGGGTTTGGGTAGTGGTGGGTGGTATTTCCCGGTAGCTGTTTTGAAGCCAAGTCTGCCAGCCGAGCAAAACATTGCCCGCAGGGCGAAAATACAGCTCCTGCAAAAGCCCTTTTTGCCACATGTCGGCATTGGTTTGGCGTTTTTCCAGTTGACTTGGAGCGGTCTGGTAGGTGAAGTCGTTTTTGGCTTTTTGGTAAAAAATGCGGGTCGAACTTGCAAGGTTTTGGGTGGAAAATTTGGCAGCGGCCTGCCCGTTCCAGCTTCCAAAACTGCCAGCGCCACTGCCTATTTTTACTTGAAGCTTTGTGTCAAAATCAGGTTTGTTTTCCATCAAAACTGCCCCACCGATGGCACCGCTGCCCCAAACGGCGCTGTTTCCACCATGCTGCAAACTGATTTCATCCGAAAAATGGACGGGCAACAATGACCAGTCGAGCTGCCCAAGCATCGGGCTTTGCACTTGAAAACCATTCCAAAGCACCGCCGTCTGGCTTGCACTTGCTCCCCGAATGGACACAGTGGCAAGGCTCCCGCCACCATAGCTTTTCACGTAAATCCCAGTTTGGTTTTGTAAAAAACTGGCGACTGATTGGCCATTTTGCGGCAGCAGGCTGCCCTCTGGCCAATGCTCATCAAAACTTCCTGGTTGCTCCTTGCGAAGTGAAGCAGCACTGACTTCGACAGCGGGAAGCTGAACGAGGGTATCGTTTTGGGCAAAAGCAGCCAATTGCGCAAGCAAGGAAAAAAGCAAAAAAGGAAGGATGATTTTTACCAAAACTACCTGCCGATGGTGGGCAAAAAGGAATGCAGGTAGGAAACGAGGATGGCTGTAAAGCCTTGATTATCAAGCCGTAGAAGACGGATTGGTGCGTTTCTTCCCTGGCTTTTCCTCCGAAAGCCCGATTGAGAAAATACGCATCGGCAGGTCTTCTGGCTCGCTTCTTTTTTGGCGCCTTCCCAGAATGAGTATCG
>JBGSWN010000110.1:0-14485 GCA_041752395.1 Saprospiraceae bacterium
ACGCTGATATGCTCATCCAAAACATCCAACACGTTGTCCCGGTTTTGGCGAAAAATAGGCGTCCACATCTCCGGCGAGCTTTTCGCCAAGCGCACCGTGGAGGCAAAACCGCTACTCGCCAGCTCAAAAATCGCCTGTTCGTCCCGCTCTTTTTCCAGCACCGTCAGCGCCAGCGCAAACGAGCTAATGTGTGAAATATGCGACACGTAGGCCGTGTGTACGTCGTGCTCTTGCCCGTTCAGCCGGGCGATTTTCATCTCAAGCGAGCGGTACATTTTTTCCACCAGCGCCACCGCCTGCGGGTTGCTTTTTTCCGCTTCGCAAATGACGGTGTACTTCCCCTCGAAAAGCCTCGGTATGGCCGCCTCGATACCGCTGTGTTCTGTGCCCGCCATCGGGTGCGTCGCCACGAACTGTGGGCGGTTCGGCAGCGAGTCCACCAAGTCCAGCAGCCGCTGCTTCGTCGAGCCGACGTCCATCACGACTTTGTTTTTCACCTTCGGTAAAATCTGGGGCAGTAGCGCCAGTGCCACGTCCACCGGGGTTGCTACGATGATGAGGTCGGCCTTTGCCAAGCCCTCGTCCAAGTCGCAAGCCTCGTCAATGATGCGGCGCCGCAGCGCCTTGTCGAGGCTGTCACGGCTGGCATCCACGCCGATGACGTGGTCGGCAAAGCCGTTCTCTTTTAAGCTGATGGCCATGCTGCCGCCAATGAGTCCGATGCCGATGATAGTTACTGTCATTGCATATTTGTGGTCGCCCAATTTATTGGGCAGGCCGATTTATCGCTTTTTACTAAACGGCCTGTCCAATAAATTGGGCGGCCACAATCTTCTTCACCCTTGAGATCGCTTCCTCAAAAACTTCCGCTTTGCTGCACAAAGAAATCCGCAAGTACCCTTCCCCATTTGACCCAAAAATCCCGCCCGGCGTAATAAAGACATGCGCCTCGTTCAGCAGCAAATCCGTCAGTTCGTAGCCATTTTGGTAGCCATTCGGCACTTTTGCCCAAACGAACATGCCCGTGGCTGCTGGGTCGTACACGCAGCCGAGCAGGTCGAGCAGTTGGCAGGCCAATTTTCGCCGCTGGCGATAGGTGGCATTCAGGTCGTCGTACCAATCTTGCGAAGCACCCAAAGCCAGTGCCGCTGCCAACTGTACGGGCTTGAACATGCCACTGTCCACATTGCTTTTGAACCTAACGACATGACTTAAATAATCCGCTCTCCCGGCTAACATGCCGACCCGCCAACCAGCCAAATTATGCGACTTGCTGAGGGAGTTCAGTTCCAGCGCAACGTCCTTTGCACCGGGTACGGAGAGCAAGCTCAGATGGTCGTCGTTGAGGATGAAACTGTATGGATTGTCATTGACTATCAGGATGTTATGCCGTTTTCCGAAGGCGATTAGTTTTTTGAAAAAGGCCAAATTGGCATGAGCACCAGTTGGCATGTTGGGGTAATTTACCCACATGATTTTTGCTCGGCTGAGATCAGTTTGCGCCAAAGCATCAAGGTCGGGAAGCCAGTTGTTTTCTGCCATGAGCGGGAATTCGACGACCTCTGCACCTACCAATTCGGAAGCTGCTTTGTAACTAGGGTAGCCGGGGTTCGGCACGAGCGCTTGGTCGCCAGCTTCGAGGAAGGTCATGGCGATGTGGATAATACCCTCCTTCGAGCCAATGAGCGGCAGTACCTCGTTTGCAGGGTCGAGTTTTACCGCAAAAAACTGCTCGTACCATGCCGCAAAAGCATTGCGAAGCTCTGGAATGCCGAGGTAGGGCTGGTAGGCATGTACATCGGGCAAACAACTTTGCTCACAGAGCAGCCTTGATACCTCCGGTGCTGGCGGCAGGTCGGGACTGCCGATGCCAAGGTTCAACACGTCAATGCCCTGGCTGCGCATCGCAGCTATTTCCTTGAGTTTTTTTGAAAAATAGAACTCTTGGATATTGTCGAGCCGTTTGGCGGGTTTGACTATCATTGTTGATAACGGTTGATAAGAGTTGATAACGGTTGATGGGGGTTGATAAGAGTTGATGCATGGCGGGCAGTATCAACTGTTATAAACCATTATCAACCCTTATCAACTTATTCAAAAAACGCTCCTTGCCGATACGCCCCCAGCACCTCCAAGCTGTGGGTGAAAGGCCGAATCGCCTCCACGGCTGCTTGCCAGTTGCTACTTTCCTCCGTTACGAAATCCACAAAAAAGAAGTATTCCCAAGGCCGTCCTTCGATGGGAGCCGACTGGATTTTCGTCAGGTTCGCCCCGTGGGCGGAGAGGGCGGCGAGCACTTTGTGCAGGCTGCCAACCTCGTGAGAGAGTGAGAAAAACAGGGAAACCTTGTCGGCATTGTGGATGGGTTGAACCTCGGCCATGCGTTCCAGCACCAAGAAGCGGGTGAAGTTCTGCTTGTTAGTTTCGATGCTGTCGCCGAGGATTTCGAGGCCGTACATGCTGGCGGCGAGGTGGCTGGCGATGGCACCGATTCCTTGGAGTTGTTGCTGCGCAATGCGTTGGGCACTCAGGGCAGTGTCCTCCATTTCCACGAGGCGGATGTGCGGTTGCTGCGCAAAAAACTCGTCGCACTGGGCGATGGCGATGGGGTGCGAGTGGACTTCCCGCAGGTCTTCGATGCGCTGGCCAGGCAGTGCCATCAGGTTCTGCCGGATGCGGAGGTACACCTCGCCCACTGCCCGCAGCTTGCTGGCCGTTAGCAGCCGGTAGTTGCCGATAATGCTCCCAGCGATGGTGTTCTCGATGGCCATGAGACCCGTGTTGGCGGTGCCATTTTCTACCTGCTCCACCAGTTGTCGGAAGGTGTGGGCGGGGATGAGTTCCACCCGGTCGGTGCCGAAGAACTGCCGTGCAGCGATGTCGTGGAAGGCGCCCGGCACGCCTTGGATGGCGACCCGGAGCTTTGCTGGCACTTCGCTGACGGCGATGGCCTCGTTTTCGATACTTGTTTCTATTAGACTCATTTTCAATGTTTTATGAAACAAAAAAGCCCCGACGTTGCGGGGCTTTCGTTTTTCTTTTTTCGTAAAAAAGCAAACCAAAAGTCCCCTAAGGCAAACCCCAGAAAAAATAAAAACCGCAAAAAAAGTTCACGTGGTTAGGTGACATGGCTACTTGATTAAAAGGCAAAAAAAAAGCCCCGCTAGCGGGACTCTTTGATTTTATTTTCAAACCTGTTGAACAACAAAATGCTTTAGCCCCGTTACGGTTGACCGTAAAAATAAAAGCTAAACCAAAAATTGTTCGGAGACAGATTCATTTTTCGATTAATTGAGCGACAAACTTAGAGGGAAAAAAATTAAGGTGCAAGGGGTGTTATTTTTTTAGTGTATTTTTTATACGAAGTAGGGTGGTGAAAGCCAAAAATGACAAGTGTGTTGCCGTTTTTATGTACTCTAACTGAATTGATTTCTTACCGCAAACTTGTCAATAGCCGCCAAAATCACCTCACAAGCCATTCGGATTTCCCCTTCGGAAATGGTCAACGGCGGAGCGATTCGCAGGCTTCGTTCGTTGAACAAAAACCAGTCGGTGATGACACCATTTGCCACGCACTCGCCGATTATTTTGCGGAGCAAATCAAACTCACCAACCTCTACGGCCATCAGCAGTCCAGCGCTCCGTATTTCTTGGATGGCGGGATGAACGAGCAACTGGCGGAATAGCACCTCTTTTTCCCGCACCGTTTCCCAAAGCTTGTTTTCAGTCAAAAAACGGAGCGTGGCCAAGCCTGCCGCACAGCTCACGGGATGCCCACCGAAAGTGGTGATATGCCCCAGCGGCGGCTCCAAACTCAGCACGTTCAACAGTGTTTGCGAAGCAATGAATGCGCCGATGGGCATGCCGCCGCCCATGCCTTTGGCCAGTAGTAGCACATCTGGCACAACGTCGTACTGCTCGAATGCCCAAAGCGAGCCCGTTCGTCCATAACCTGCCTGTATTTCGTCGAAAACCAGCAAACTTCCCATCTCCGTGCAGCGTTTCCGTAGTTTTTTCAGATAAGCATGTTGGGGCAAACGTACCCCGGCTTCGGCCTGCACTGGCTCGACGATAACGCAGGCGGTCTGTGGGCCGATTTTTTCCAAGTCCTCCTCGCTGTTGAAATTGATGTGACGGATGCCGGGCAGCAGCGGATGGTAGCCTTGCGTGAAAAAAGGGGGCGACATCAGGCTGGCAGCGCCTTGGGTGCTGCCGTGGTAGGCTTCCCGACAAGCGATGATTTCTGGTCGGCCAGTGTAACGCTTGGCGAGTTTCATGGCACCTTCGGTCGCTTCCGTGCCGGAATTGGTGAAGTAAACGCCATCAAGGCTTTTGGGCAAATGGGCAGCTAGCAGGCTGGCCAGTTCCACCTGCGGCGAAAGCACGTATTCGCCATAAACTAGGGTGTGTAGGTAGCGGTCGGCTTGTGATTTGACGGCAGCCACCACATCTGGATGCCGATGCCCCAACACGCTGACGCTGATACCAGCGATGAGGTCGAGGTAGCGCTTCCCTGCTGTGTCGAATAGGAAACTGCCCTCGGCACGCTCGATTTCGAGGAGCATGGGGATGTCGCTGGTCTGGGCGAGGTGCTGGAGGAACTGCTGGCGAAGGGTGGACATGCGAGGAAATTGAAAATTTGGAAATTATAGGGCGACATAGCCCGTTTTGAAATTTATACGATGCTTTTCATTAAATTTTTGTCAAAAATACGGTGAAAAGCTAAAGCAGTATGGGGGAAAATGCCCCTAAAACTCATCTGAGCTATTAATCCAAGCGGCGTGAAAGCTCGTAAGTTCAATCGAGCAGTCAAAACTTGGGTAGCTTTGCAACGAAATTTTCAGCTGAAAAGAACTTTTCAGCTGCTCGAAAGTTCTTGTGAGATGCTAAAAATAGCGGTTTGGCGTTTGAAATTCGGTTTTTCTTAAAAAAGTCCAAGCCGCAATTCCAATCTGAACTATACAACCACCTGATTGAAGAAACTTCCGTTTTATGAATTTTACCAACTTAAAAAATCACCTGATTTTCAGCCTTTTTCTCTTGCTGTTTTCCGCTCCAGCTTTCTCCCAAAAACTGACATCGGTCAGTGGCAAAGTCATAGACAAGGAAACCAAGGAGCCGGTGCCTTTCGCAACCGTGGGCTTTAAGGGCACGACCGTCGGTACTACGACTGACCTTGACGGCGTGTATGAGCTTGATGCCAAAATTGCCAGTAATCAAATCGAAGTTTCCAGTCTTGGCTATGAAACTAAGCTGCTACCTGTGACAATGGGACAAAAGCAGGTCATTGATGTTGAGCTGGAATCTACGGCGCTTCAAATCAAGGAAGTTGTGGTGAAAGGAAAAAGAGATAGATACGTACGAAATAGAGAAAACCCTGCAATTGTGCTCATGCGGAACGTCATTGCAAACAAAGAAAAGAACCGCCTTGAAGCAGAAGATTATTACCAAGTGGACAAGTACGAGAAAGTTCAGTTTGACATCAACAACTTCGACCCTGAGGCGCTGAGGAAGCGAAAGGCTTTCAAAAACTACCAGTTTATCCTCGACCACGTTGACACTTCAGCCGTAAATGGCAAGACCTTCCTGCCCTTTTTCATTCAAGAAATGTCCTCTAAAATCTTCTATCGACGTGACCCCGAAGGCCGAAAGGAACATCGCTATGGCCTCAAGATTACCAGCATGAAGGAGTACGTGGACGATAAAGACCTTACGGATATGACCGAGGTGCTTTACCAAAAGGTCAATCTCTACGAGAACAATATCCGATTGCTTGATTTGGATTTTACCAGCCCGCTGAGCAGTACTTCGGCCATTTCTTTTTACAACTTTTATATCATGGACACAACTGGCACTATCAACGGGGTTCCAGTTACCAAGATGTCATTCTACCCAAGAAATAACCAGAACATCGCCTTCAAAGGAGACCTCTATATTACCCGTGGCGACAGTTCTACATTGGCGCTGGTGAAAGCAGACCTTGGCATCACCCGCAATATCAACATCAACTTCGTGCAAGACCTTCGCTTGAAGCAGGAGTTCATGCAACTCGAAAACAACATGTGGGTGCGCAAGGAAGACCAGGTAGTGATGGATTTTGCCCTTACCAAAAAAGGTTCTGGTTTCTATGGCACCCGCACGGCTTCTTACGACGATTATCTACTGCATCAGCCCCGACCTGATAGTTTGTACGCTGGCTCGGAGAAAATCATCGAGGTGGACAACGTTTACAGCAAGGATGAAGCTTTCTGGCAGAACGCCCGTCACACGCCGCTGACGGAGAAAGAGCAAGGGATTTACCAGATGATAGACACCATCCAAGGCATGCCCAGCTTCAAGCGCACGATGAACATTTTGGGGCTGCTTTTCACAGGATACAAAGCCTTCGGGCCAGTGGACATTGGGCCTATCGCCAATTTTTATAGCTTCAATCCAGTGGAGGGTACCCGTTTTAAATTTGGTGGAGAAACCAATTTGAAGTTCAACAAAAAATTCAGCATTGGCGGTTATGGCGCTTATGGTTTGAAGGACAAGGAATTCAAGTACGCTGGCTTTGCCACCTACTCGTTCCGAGATGATTTTAAACAGAACCCTAAGCATTATATTAGGGCCTTGTACCAAAAAGAGGTAAACTTGGTGGGGCAAATACTGATACTAAACAGCCCAGACAACTTCTTCCTTTCCTTCCAGCGTGGCTCCCGTGACCGGATGTTGCTCCTGAACAAGATTCAAGGGGAATACTTCCTGGAAACGGACAACCACATGAGCTACCAGCTCACCTACACCAACACCCGGAACCGGAAGTATGGCACCACGGATTTTGCCTATTTCAAAAAAGACGATGAGCTGAGGCTGGACACGCTTCATTTCAACGAATTCAACACGAGTGACGTGGGCCTAACCTGGCGCTGGGCACCCAACGAGCAGTACCTTCAAGGCCGCACCTACCGCACCCAGCTTTTCAACAAATACCCAATTATTACCCTGAAGCTGAATGCAGGAATCAAGGCGCTGAATGGCGATTATGCCTATCAGAGCGCTTCGCTCAACATTGTGAAAAGGTTCTACCTGTCGTTCCTCGGTGTAACGAGGATGGACTTCGAGGTAGGCAAAATATGGGGTAACGGTGTGCCCTACTTCCTGCTCAACACGCCAAGGGCCAACCAGTCGTACACCTACCGCACCAACTCGTTCAACATGATGAACTACCAGGAATTTGTGAGCGACCAGTACGGGTTGTTGATGTTGGAGCACAATTTCAATGGCTGGCTTTTCAATAAAATACCTTTGCTGCGCAAATTGAAACTGCGGGAAGCCATCACGTTCAAAACCATTTACGGCGGCCTTTCTGACAGCAACAATCCCGACAAGCACCCTGAGTTCATCCAGTTCCAGAACGATGCAGAGAATCGCCGGGTGAACTACACGCTCCAGAGCGAACCGTATGTGGAGGCTGGGTTTGCCATCGGCAATATCCTCAAAGTGCTCAGGTTTGACCTTGTCCGCCGTTTCAACTACCTCGAAAATCCCGATGTTCCGAAGCTATTTGGTGTAAAAGGGCTTGGCCTTCGGTTCAGGGTGCAGGCGACTTTCTAGTGGTTTCTGCGGGGTTTCATAATAAAATCACCTTGTAGCGCAGCACATGAACTGCTATATTTGTTAAGAAAACCGGATGGAAGCAATGAAGCCGCCGTCCAAAGCGAAAGCGACTATGAGCGAAAACCTACTGAAAAAATATGGACAGCCCCTGGTTTATCGGATTATCAACCCGCTGATAGAGCTGCTGGTACGGTGGAAGGTGAAGCCCAATACCATCACCACCACCGGTTTGGTTATCAACACGTTTGCCACCGTTATTTTAATTTTCGGGGGTGAATTCGGCGAACGCACCGACCACTCCTACATCGGCTGGGCAGGAGTGGTGATACTTTTCGCCGGGCTTTTTGACATGATAGATGGGCGGCTAGCGAGGGTAGGGCACATGACCTCCACCTACGGTGCACTTTACGACTCGGTACTCGATAGGTACAGCGAATTGATAATGTTCCTCGGCATTTGCTGGTATTTGGTGGCACAGAGCTATTTTCTCAGCTCGCTGTTCGCCTTCATTGCGCTCATTGGCTCACTGATGGTGAGCTACATCCGGGCGAGGGCGGAGAGCCTTGGCGCCACGGCAGATGTGGGAATCATGCAGCGCCCAGAGCGCATCATCATCATCGGGGTGTCGGCCATTGCCTGTGGGGTTTACTCGGCACTGGGAGGGAGTGAGGTAAAAGTGACGGTGGACTGGCTGCCTATTCCGCTTTTCGAAACGATCACTATTTTTACCTTTCCGCTCATGGTGATGGCGGTACTGACCAATATCACGGCGCTACGGCGTTTGATTCACAGCAAAAAAGAACTGGAAGCAAAAGAGCGAAAATGATATTGGGTTATTGAGCTATTGGCTTATCGTATAACGTATTGATGATCAATAACCCAATAACTCAATTCCCAATTCGCCTTAATCTTTTCACCTTAGCTGAATAAATGACCAAACACCTATTCGTTACCATCTTATTTTCGGGCATATTGGCCATGCCGATTTTTGCACAAGGCACTGCGAAGACAGGTCCGATGTCCCTCTTGAGTCGTCCCGTTGACTTCCCGACACCGCCGAAAACAGCCAAGTCACTTTTTTTTATCCAACGGAACAAGAACAAGAACACCATCGTGTACGATGCCAACATGGTGTCGGGCAAGCTCAACCAATCCACACCAATTGACGCCTACTGGCTGCGCTACGGCAGCACAGGTGAGCGCAAAGAACTGACTTGGGCACAAAGCACCTTCGCTTATGGTTTTAGCACAAAAAAAGATGGTACTGGCAGCGGTTTTTACATCACACTGACGGCCTACAACAAGCGGAAAATCCACCTCCAACTTGACACGAACGGCGAACCCATTGCCACTATGACCATCAACGGAAAGCTCTGTAAACTCAGCCATATTTGGGTCTTCGCCGATGACCAAAGCAGTTGGCCGACCGTGTACCACGTTGACCTGCACGGCACAGAATTGACGACTGGCAAAAAACAATCGGAGCGTATTCAAAACTAATACAGGCTGGAAATCCTTTCGTCGAGTCTCAACATCAGGTTTCGCCATCTTCTTGAAAATTAGGCAACCAATTTGGCGTGCTTTGTTTGGATATTTGCCCGAACAAATTTCAAAAAAGACGAATGGCAACACCCTACGGCGAGATTTTGGCGCAAACAGAGCAGTATTTGACCGATTTTTTTCAAAAGAAAATCAGTGCAGAATACGTTTTTCACGACTTCAACCACACCCAGGGTGTCCTCGAAGCAGTGCTAGAAATTGGCTCCGGCAACAACTTAGAAGACCGGGAACTGCATCTGCTGCAAATCGCTGCTTGGTTCCACGATAGCGGCTACGATCAAGGCGCCGAAGGCCACGAGGAGCGCAGTTGCCGCTACGCCGTCAGTTTCCTTTCAAAATTTGACTTGCCCGACCAAGACCTCGACCTCATCACCCGCTGCATCATGGCCACTAGGCTGCCCTTCAAGCCCAAAGATTTGCTGGAGGAAATCATGTGCGATGCCGACCTCAGCCACCTCGGCAAGCAAAGCTACTGGGACAGGACGGGCCGCCTGCGGCAAGAACTGCTGCTGACCCGTGGAAAGATGATGACCGAGCAGGATTGGGTGGAATTTGAGCTGGATTTCATGAACAACCACCGCTACTTCACCACGGTGGCCGAAGAACTTTACAATCCCCGCAAGCTCAAGCATATCAAGCAATTGCGCAAGCAAGAATTCCGCCTCAACCCCGCTGGTGTGGCTTCCGTGGACGACCTCGCCCGCAAGGACAAAAGCAAAAAAGACAAAAACCCAGCAGGAAAAGGCGGCGGAAAAACTCCCTCGCAGATCAGTGATGCAGAAATCGGGCGGGGCGTGGAAACGATGTACCGTACCACCTACCGCACCCACATCAACCTCAGCGGCATGGCCGACAGCAAGGCGAACATCATGCTCAGCGTCAATGCCATCGTGATTTCGGTGTCCATCCCACAGTTGCTTTCCAGGTTGGAGGAGCACCCAAATATCATCGTGCCGGCCATCATGCTATTGGCGGTCTGCATCACGGCGATGGTGTTGGCCACACTTTCAACCAGGCCAAAAATCACGGAAGGAAAAATCACGAGGGAGGCCATCGAAGCCAAGACTGCCAACCTGCTTTTCTTCGGCAATTTTTACAACATGAAATTCGATGAATACCACTGGGGCATGATGCAGATGATCAAGGACAAAGAGTTTTTGTATTCCGCCATGACCAAGGACTTGTATTTCCTTGGCGTCGTGCTGGCCAAAAAATACCGGTACCTCACCTACTGCTACAATGTTTTCATGTACGGGATGATAGCCACGGTGCTGGTTTTTGTGGTGGCCTTTTTGATGTAAAAGGGTTTTTAAGGCGATTTTAAAGAAAAAAAACCTGTCATTGGCACAATGCCATGACAGGTTTTTTTCTTCGAAAATACAGCTTAAGCCAAGATCCCTTCCGCCTTGATTTCGCAGTTGAGCAGCTTCGAAATCGGGCAGTTCTGCTCGGCATTTTTCACACATTCTTCAAACTTTTCAGCGCTGATATCTGGTACGGTCCCTGTCACTTTCAGGGTGGAATGGGTGATGGTGCCATTGTCGAAAGTGATGATGCAGGTAGTCTCCAATTGGTCCGGCGTGAAGCCCGCCTCGCCCAGCACGAATGACAGTTTCATCGTGAAGCAGCCAGCATGGGCTGCCGCTACAAGTTCCTCCGGGTTCGTGCCGTTTCCTTCCTCAAAACGGGTTTTGTAGGAATATTGCGTTTTGTCGAGGATGTTGCTTTGTGTGGTGAGGTGGCCAGTGCCTTCTTTGCCGGAGCCTTCCCAAAAGGCGGTTGCGTCTCTTTTGATTGCCATAGTTCGATTGTTTTTAAATGTTAAAAGTGATGAATGCAAACGTAGGTGATTCCCTATGAACGAAGGGAGTGCGTTCTGGTTCAAAAGTTACAATTTATGATTTCATAATCTCGCACGTATCTTCGCACCCTCAAATTCAACAACAATTTTGACCTTTCAACTACAACATACCGACCCCAACTCCGCCGCCCGTGCGGGCCGCATCGAGACGGCGCACGGCGCCATCGAGACGCCCATCTTCATGCCGGTGGGCACGGCTGCCGCCGTAAAGGCCGTCCACATCCACGAGCTGGAGCGGGAGGTCCATGCCCAAATCATCCTCGGAAACACCTACCACCTCTACCTCCGCCCCGGCATGGAAGTGATGAAAGCGGCCGGTGGCCTCCACAAATTCAACGGCTGGGAGCGCCCCATCCTCACCGACAGCGGCGGCTACCAAGTGTATTCCCTTGCTGCGCAACGAAAGATCAAGGAGGAGGGTGTCACCTTCAAATCGCATATTGACGGCTCTAACCACGTCTTCACCCCAGAGCGGGCGATAGACATCCAGCGGGAAATCGGGGCAGACATCATCATGGCCTTCGACGAGTGCACGCCCTACCCCTGCGAGTACGCCTACGCCAAAGACTCAATGGGACTTACCCACCGCTGGCTCAAGCGCTGCTGCGACCGCTTCGATGAAACGGAGGGGCTGTATGGCTATGAGCAGACGTTCTTCCCCATCGTGCAGGGCAGCACCTACCCCGACCTGCGCAAGGAATCGGCGGAAGCCATCGCCAGTTTCGAGCGGGAGGGCAACGCCATCGGCGGACTCAGCGTCGGCGAGCCGGACGAGGATATGTATGCCATGACGGAGCTGGTCTGCGGCATTTTACCGAAGGAAAAGCCCCGCTACCTGATGGGCGTCGGTACTCCGATGAACATCTTGGAGTGCATCGCCCTCGGCATCGACATGTTCGACTGCGTACTGCCTACCCGCAATGCCCGCCACGGCCACCTCTACACCGCCAAGGGCATTATCAATATCCGCAACGAAAGGTGGAAAAACGACCACTCAATCATTGACCCAGAAAGCACCAGCCACACGAGCCGGGTACACACGCTGGCCTACTTGCGCCACCTCTTCGTGGCTGGAGAGCAGCTCGGCGGCATGATAGCTTCGCTGCACAACCTCTCCTTCTATCTCTGGCTGGTGGGCGAGGCGAGGAAGCACATCATCGCTGGGGATTTTTTGAGCTGGAAGGAGGGGATGGTGAAAAGCATGGCGACGAGGTTGTGACGATTGCGAATTGCGGATTTGCCCCGACGCATCGTCGGGGCGGATTGGGGGGGAACTGATGAACCCAATCTTAAAATTATGCAAATGACGCCTCATCCACGCCATTGATTTCGTAGTAGCTTTGCCCTCAATCGCAAATCCGCAATCCGAATTCCGCAATGCTAAAAATCCTCGACCGCTACATCATCAAAAAGTTCTTTAGCACCTTCTTCTTCGTGGTGCTCATCTTCTCGATGATTGCCGTCATCATTGATTTTAGCCAAAATGTGGAGGAATTCATTGACGAGCACCTGGGGCCGTGGATAGTCTCCAAGGATTATTATTTCAATTTTGTTGTCTTCATAAACGGCCTGCTCTGGCCGCTTTTCGCCATGATTTCGGTGATATTCTTCACCAGCCGCATGGCCTTCGACTCCGAAATCATTTCCATCCTTAACGCTGGCGTCAGCTTTCGGCGCTTCATCCGGCCCTACCTGATTGCCGGTGGAATGCTGGCCTTGTTGCACCTGTTTTTGAACCACTACGTCATCCCCGTCGCCAACAAAACCCGCCTCGACTTCTTCCACGCCTACATTGTGAAGGAAAGCGACCACGGCAATACCCGTGATGTGCACATGTTCGTGGACCCGAACACCAAAATCTACGTGCGAGACTATTTCAAGCGGGACAGCTTCGCCCGCAACTTCCGGTTGGAGCGCATCGACAGCAACCGCCTCACCAGCTACATCAAAGCGGACGAGGCCCGCTGGAAGGGCGACAAGCGCAAATGGCAACTGAGCAATTACGAAATCCACAGCTTCAATGGCATAAAAGAAAGTATCGTGGTGGGGGGCAAGGAAAAATTGGACACCACGCTGCTGCTTACCCCTGATGACTTCGTTCGCTACGACGATACCCGTGAGAAAATCCCCTCGAACCGCCTCGCCAAGTTCATTGCCGAGGAGCAACTGCGGGGCATCGGCAACACGAAGGGCTACGAAATCGAGCTGTACCGCCGCACCGCCGACCCCGTAACGCTGCTCATCGTGGTGCTCATCGGTGTCGCCATTGCCTCCCGTAAAATCCGGGGCGGCATGGGGCTGCACCTGGCGTTGGGCATCGTGTTGGGCGCTGTTTTTGTCTTCATTGCGAAGTTCAGCATCACCTTCGCCACCAACGAGGCACTGCCCGCCTGGCTTGGCGTTTGGTTGCCCAATATCTTCTTCGGGGCGATAGCGCTGTGGCTGGTGGGAAAGGCGCAGCGATGAGCCAATGCCCGACCAAATGCCAAAAGTCACAAGCCAACCTCACCTTTTGGCCTAATTTTGTGGCGCAATATTTTACACTGCTAACAATTTTCAGATGAAAAAACTTTTTACCACCGCTATTTTACTGGCCTTCCTTGGCTTCGTTTTTGGTCAAAACGGCATGGGCCCGCACTCGAAAGTAGATGCTTCCCTGCTTGCAAAAACCACCAACGGTCAGTCCGTGCCATTTTTGGTTTTGCTGCCGCAACAAGCCGACCTCAGCTCCGCCCGACAACTGAGAACCAAGGCCGAAAAAGCGACCTTCGTCTTCAATACCCTTCGGGAAACGGCCACGGCCTCACAGGCAGGGCTGTCCGCTTTTTTAACCCAAAAAAATGCACCGCACGAGGGCTTTTTCATCATCAACGCCATCAGGACGGAAGGCGATTTGACCTTGATAAATGTACTGGCGCAACGCCCCGACGTGGCGCAAATCCTCGACAATCCGAACTTCCACAACCCCGGCCCATTTGAGCAGTTGGAAGAAAGCACCAGTTCCCGCTCTGCCATCGAATGGGGCATTGACATGATCAACGCCGACGACGTGTGGGCGCTCGGCTACCGGGGCCAAGGCGTCACCGTGGGTGGCCAAGACACTGGCTATGACTGGGCGCATCCCGCCATCCACGACAAATACCGGGGCTACTACGCACCCACCGACACCACCGACCACAACTACAACTGGCACGACGCCATCCACAGCATCAGCCCGCTGAGCGGTAGCCCCGACAACCCCTGCGGCCTCGACTCGCCCGTGCCCTGCGACGACAACAGCCACGGCACACACACGATGGGCACGATGGTCGGCTCCGAAGGCGACAACGAAATCGGCGTGGCGCCGGATGCCAACTGGTGTGCTTGCCGCAACATGGAACGGGGCAACGGCTCGCCCTTCACCTACCTCGAATGTTTCCAGTGGTTCCTCGCTCCCACCGACCTGAACAACGAAAACCCCGACCC
>JBGSWN010000111.1:0-7243 GCA_041752395.1 Saprospiraceae bacterium
AAGAGCCTTCAAGCCCGTCCCGCTCCAACACACGGACAGAGAGACAGTGCGTTAGAAATGAGACAAATAGATTAGAAAACAATAACGGCCAGCGTACAACACGCGGTATAAAACATTGGGGTTTAAGTGGTTATTCAAGCATTCTGCCACGCATTAAGTTCAGTGTAACTGGACAGGAAAGTAGCCCGCAATCCCCAACGATTTCATACCGCCATCCGTTAAGCCTACAACAAAACAGCCCCGTCAGTATTCACCAACGGGGCCGTCCTCGCAACTCATAACTCAAAGCTCGTAACTCAAACCTCACACCCTTTCCAAAATCAAAGCCGAAGCACCGCCCCCGCCATTGCAAATCGCAGCAAGGCCGTAGCGGCCATTCCGCTGTTGCAGCACGTTGTTCAGGGTCGTGACGATGCGGGCACCGGAAGCCCCGAGCGGGTGGCCGAGGGAAACCGCCCCACCGAACACGTTCGTCTGGTCGTGGCGGATGTCCATGAGTTTTTCGAAGGCCAGCGTCACCACGCTGAACGCCTCGTTTACTTCGTAAAAATCAATATCGTTTTTGGTCAAACCTGCCCGCTTGAGCGCCTTTGGGGCAGCCACGGTGGGCGTTGTGGTGAACCAAGCTGGCTCCTGCTCGGCATCAGCAAAAGCCACGATGCGGGCCAAAGGCTTGAGGTTCAGCTCTTTAAGCCGCTTGCCGGACACCAGCACCAGCGCCGCAGCACCGTCGTTGATGGTGGAAGCGTTGGCGGCAGTCACTGTACCATTCGGGGTGAAGGCAGGGCGCAGACCCGGTATTTTGTCGAACATCACTTTTTTGAACTCCTCGTCCTCGCTCACCATCATTGGGTCACCCTTGCGCTGTGGAATAGCCACAGGCACAATTTCGCTTTTGAAAAAACCCGCCTCAGTCGCTGCTGCTGCCCGCTTGTAACTATCAATGGCGAAGGCATCCTGCGCCTCCCGGCCTATTTCGTACTTCTCGCCCGTGCGGTCGGCGAAAACGCCCATGGCGCACTGGTCGTACACGTCTTGGAGGCCGTCCTTGGCGAGGCCATCCACGAAGCTGCCGTCGCCGTATTTGTAGCCCCAGCGGGCATTCGGCACGTAGTAGGGTATGGCCGACATGTTTTCCATGCCACCTGCCAGCACCACGTCGTTGTGGCCGAGCATGATGCTTTGGGCACCGAACATGATTGATTTCATGCCAGAGGCGCAGACTTTGTTGATGGTGGTACAGGGCACGGTGTCGGGGATGCCAGCGGCACGGGCGGCCTGTCGGGCAGGTGCCTGGCCGAGGTTGGCAGAGACGACATTGCCCATCAAGACCTCCTCGATTTGGTCGGCGGAAACGCCCGCAGCGGCCAGTGCTCCACGAATGGCCTCAGCGCCGAGTGCTGTTGCGGAGATAGTTGACAAAACGCCGCCGAAGCTCCCAATGGGTGTACGCACGGCGGATACGATGAATACTTCTTGCATATTGGTTGTATTTTCAGTGGTTCTCAAGGTTCAAAGTTTCAGGTTTCACGGAGATGCCTGCTTCAATCATGATGACAAGTATTTCCTAACTGGTCTTGGTGGCAATTTGCATTAACCAGCAATTCCCTGAAACTAGAAACCATAAACCTCACAAACCATTGATTTGATTAGGCGGAAAATCCAGGCCGCAAAGATCGGATTTTTTTTGAAACAGATTTTTACGAAGAAAACAGACGGCAGCGGGAAAGGAGGAAATCAGGCTAGACGAGTGCCATTATTTTTGGTAAAAAAATCAACAGTCCGACCGCTGCTGCTCCAATCGCCGCCAGCAGCACAGTGCCCGCTGCCACGTCTTTTGCCTTGCCTGCCAGCGGGTGGTGGTTCGGTGAAACGAGGTCGGTGAGGTATTCCAGTGCCGTGTTGAAACCCTCGGCAGCCAGTACGGAAGCGATGGCCAGCACGACGAGGCACCACTCCGTGCGGTTCAGGTCAAAATAGCAACCAGCAATGATGACGAGCACCGTTGCGACCAAGTGGATTTTCACATTGGCCTGCGAGCGGGTCATGTCGGCGATGCCAGCGATGGCGTAGCGGAAGCTATTCAGCCGTTTTTTTAACATAACTAGCCAAAGGGTTGATTTGGAAGGAGGCCATGATGCCGAGGTGGCGCCCGCCCCGGTCGCTGAAATTGACAAAATCGGCGCAGCCCAACCTCGGCGAATGGAAAATATGGTCAACGGGTACGCCCCAAAACGAGCCTTGCCTATCCATGAAACCAGAGCGGCTTTCCAGCAGCCCAGTGCTGTCCATGAAGTTTTGGAGCTCCTTCGACCAGGAGACAGAATTGAAATCGCCCATCACCATCAGCGGCATATCCATTCTGGAAATTTGGGCGCTGATGGTTTCCAGTTGACCTTCGAGCCTTCGCAGGGAGTATTCGTTGAGGGCGGGTTCGGTGTGCACGCTGACGAGGCAGAGGTCAGTGCCGTCTTTTTTCAGGCAGGCACGTAGGGTTGGTATTTCTTCGTAATAAAAAGTGTCCACGCTGGTAATCGGGTAGCGGGAAAAAACGGCCATCCCGAAAATGCCAAGGTCAACCATCGTGTGGTGGTAGGGATAGGTTTGCGCCAGCGAATCTTCGAGCCATTGGCTCCAGCCGGGGTTCACTTCGTGGATGGAAAGCACATCGGCACCGGAGGCCCTGAGCGCCTTGGCAAACTCCTCGGGTTCGGCGCCGTTGGAGAGGTTGAATTGCGCCGCTTTTAATCGAACTTGGTTCTCCTGCGGTTGGTATTGTTTAAATACGGAGTTGCGCCAGCGCTCGATGGAATTGTTTTTGATGGAAAATTTGAGGTAAAAACACAACATTAGACAGGCCCCAAAACTGATGAACGTAAGCCTCGGCTGTTTGAGAAAAAGCAAAACAAAACCGCCCAGCAGGTATGCCATCATGAGCTGCACAGCATAATTCACCACCCATGAAAACGAGGGAATTGCGTGGGGATACACGCAAACTAGCACGCCAAAAATCGCCAGCGTAGCTGCTGCAATTTGAAAATATGGATTTGATAGAAATTTTTGAGCCATCAGGCACCGAGTTCAATCACTGTTTTTTGTAAAACTTCCGGCAAATATACGCAGCATTTGAAACCAAACGATTCTTGCCTGCGCTACCCTTCCCGTTTGCCCTGAAAAAAACGCCGCATCAGGTCGGCGCACTCACTTTCCATGACGCCGTAGGCCACTTGGGTCTTTGGGTGCAAAAGCTCCCGCCCCATCCGAACGAAGCCCCGCTTGTCGTCTGTGGCCCCGTACACGAGCCTGCCCAACTGCGCCCAAGCCAACGCCCCGGCGCACATCACGCAAGGCTCCAGCGTAACGTATAGCGTACACTCGTCGAGGTATTTGCTGCCGAGCGAATTGGCGGCCGCAGTCAGTGCCAGCATCTCGGCGTGAGCGGTCACGTCGGTCAGCAGTTCGGTCTGGTTGTGCGCCCGTGCGATGATTCGGTTGCGACAGACCACTACCGCTCCCACCGGAATCTCGTCCCGCTCGAAGGCTGCCTCTGCTTCCAGCAGGGCTTGGCGCATGTAATGTTCGTCGGAAAAAACGGTTAGCATGGTGGTGACTGGTGATTGGTGACTGGTGATTGGAATGGGGAAGAGGCGTTTTTTAGTAGAATATTTTTCACGAAAAATCAATCTCCGTGTTGTCGCCGATGTTCAGGCTGTGCCGAAAGCCAGTGATGGAGGTATCGCTGCCGATGACCGACTTTTTCATCACCACCTCTTTTAGCGAAGCAAAATTGCCGATGATGGAGTCCCGAACGATGGACGATTCGATGACCGCATTGCTGCCGATGGTCGCATGTGGGCCGATGATGGAATTACTGATTTTACAGTCCTTCCCGATGCTCACGGGGTGGATGATGATGGTGTTGTTGTACGACGGCAAATGGTCGGAGGCATAGCCGCCCTTGTCGAGGAGCAGGGCGTTGGTTTCCAGCAGGGTTTCCTTTTTTCCGCAATCGTACCAGATGCTCACGTTGCAGGTATCGAAGGTGACGCCCTGTTCGATGAGCCGCATCAGGCCGTCGGTCAGATGGAATTCGCCTTCGGTGCGCAGGTTGTTTGTGATATTGTGGTCGAGTGCGTCGAGGAGTTGGTCCACCTCCAAAATTTTGTAGAGGCCGACCAGCGCTAGGTTCGACATCGGGATTTTGGGCTTTTCCACTACCCGCCTCACTCGGTTGTTTTGGTCAAATTCGACGATGCCAAAGCCCCTCGGCTCCTGCACTTTTTTGATGGCAAGGCAAGAGTTCGGCGATTGCAGCATGGCCCCAAAGTCCATTTCCAAAATGGTGTCGCCAAAAAAAATGATGAGTTCGTCCGTGCCCCGCAGGTGCTCCCGTGCCGACCAGATGGCGTGGCCAGAGCCGAGCCTATGGTCTTGGCTCACGAATTTTTTGTCCAAATCCGGGTAATGCTGCTCAATGTAATCCCTGATTTTTTCACCCAAATAGCCGATGACGAAGACAAACTCCGACACGCCTGCCGCCAGCAATTGGTCAACGATGAACGAAATAATGGGCTTGCCCGCCACCGGGATGAGCGGTTTGGGCTGCGTGTAGGTCAGTGGCCGAAGCTGCGTGCCAGCCCCGGCTACAGGTATGATGGCTTTCATTGTTTGGCGCATTCGTGTGTTGGCTAGTCGGCGGTTGGAGCGGCAAATTTGAGTTTAATAAAAGTAACAACCAAATCCGAGTCCGCCCGTTTAACTTTCAATAAAAATTGAAACATGGTCACCATCCTTCGACCTTCCGCCAGCACCATCCACCAATTCCTCCAACGGCAAGCAGGTGCCCAATTTTCCTACCCCCACGTTCATGCTTCCAGCCAGCCCGACCCCGTGCCGGGCTTCGACAACGACCGCAACCGGGTGCTGCTTGGCAGTGGGTCAGCGGTGTACGAGGCGGCTTGCGAAGCCATCCGTACTTGGCGGATGTTCCCCGGCGGCTGGGCTTGGATTGAACCGCCGGGAGCGTCCATCGAGGTCGGCCAAACGCTGGCGATGGTCGCACGGGTCTTTGGCCTGCACTGGGTCAACGCCTGCCGCATCGTTTATACCTTGGACGGAACGGGGCCGGAACGCCGCTTCGGTTTTGCCTACGGCACCCTGCCCGAACACATCGAATGCGGCGAGGAGCGGTTCAGCGTGGAGTGGCTGCCCGACGATACAGTTTGGTACGACCTCAAGGCGTTCTCGCAGCCTCGGCACCCGTTGGTTCGGTTGTTCAAGCCTGTGGCCCGGCAGTTGCAGCGGCGGTTTGTTCGTGCTTCGCAACGGGCGATGAAAAGGGCGATTGGGAATTAGGAATTGGGTATTAACGAAATTCAATTATGTTACTGCAAATTCAAAAATATCGGATGCTGCTGGGCGGCTTGGGTTGGCTGGTTTGGATGCTGGCCGTGCATCCCCATCCGCTCGATGTAGCTTGGGGGAGGGGCATCCTACTGCTCGCACCGCTGGTCATCGTGCCGATGGCTGCCGATGTTTTGGCCCGCACAGCGCCGTTTTCTGCTTCGCAAATTTTGCAAAAAATCCTGCGCTGGCAACTGCCCGCAGCGGCACTTTTTGCAGTTGCTTTTTTATTGCCAAATGATTGGTTGTCAATGGCTTGTGCGCTGCCATGGGTCGGTGTCACCTTTGCCATTGCCTCGGTTGGGTTGGGTGAAATTTGGCGGGGAGCTTGGCGGGACGGTGTATCGTTCAGCCTGGCAGCGGGCATGGCCTACCTGTCGGTGGCGGGCATTTGGGCGGTGATGGAGCGGCTGAGTTTTAACCCCTTCGGCTTCGACCCAGAGATTGTTTTTTTGACCATCGTCCATTTCCACTACGCTGGTTTTTTGCTGCCCGTGCTGGCGGGGTTGGCTGCGAGGCGGTTGAAGGAGGGCGTTCTCTCCCAGGTCACCTGCTATTTCACGGTAGCGGGCGTTGGCCTGCTGGCGGTGGGCATCACGCTCACCAATTTCGGCATTGACACGGACTGGGAAATGGCCAGCGCCTGGCTCATGGCCAGTTCGGCAGCGGCAGTGGCAGCAATGCATTTTCAATTGGCTTTTTTGAAAAATATTTCCCTGAAAACCAAATGCTTATGGGCATTGGCAGCCATTGCCCTACTGGGCGGAATGTTGCTGGCGGGACTGTACGGAAGCCGCTTTTTAGCACCCATATCTTGGCTGGACATCCCGATGATGCGGGCAGTACACGGTAGTTTGAATGCGGTGGGATTTGGGCTGTGCGGGGTGTGGGGATGGTGGTTGGAAGCTAAATCCATTCAGGTGGAGAAAGGGAATGTCATTTGACTTCTTAAAAATCAGGCACAGGGCTACAATCCTCAATTTTAGGTATATTTGACCTCATTCCTTGATGAAAAATAAACTGCCGATTCTCAAATGACCTTTACCCTTGCTATTTCAAAAAGCCGGACGCCGTTCCTGAAAAACCCTTTGCTGATTGGCCTTGCCGTCCTCTTTGTTGTCGTCTGGGCCGATTCGCTCATCGGCACGACGGATCTGAGCAACTGGCTTATAGAAAACACACTAACGGTTATCTGTATTTTCTTCCTCATTTTCAGCTACCACAAGTACCAACTGAGCGACCTCAGCTACCTGCTCATTTGCATTTATCTCTGCCTGCACGTGTACGGCTCCAAATATACCTACGCTGAAAACCCTTTCGGCTACTGGCTAAAGGACATCCTGAATTTAGAACGGAATCAATACGACCGCATCGTGCATTTCGGCTTTGGCTTTTTGTTGGCCTATCCGATGCGGGAGCTTTTCTTGCGGATGTTGAAATACCCAACCTGGGTGGCGTGGCTATTGCCAATTGAAATTACGCTGTCCATCAGCGCCTTTTACGAATTGATTGAATGGGCAGTGGCCGATATTTTCTTCAAAGCGCAAGGCGATGCCTACCTCGGTACGCAGGGCGATATTTGGGATGCACAAAAGGATATTTTCTTGGCGTTCTTGGGGGCAATTTTGGCGACGACGATTGTTTCTTCCACGAAGAGATTGTTTCATATTGGGGAGGAGTGAGGTTAAATTCTTTCCTTCATTCCACACCTATTGCGGAGCAAAACCACTAAAAAACAAAGCCCGCTGCAAACGAAATGCTTGCAGCGGGCTGTTTTGTGGTCGCCCAATTTATTGGGCAGACCGTTTTATGATGCTATAGGTCAGCCCAATAAATTGGG
>JBGSWN010000112.1:0-24035 GCA_041752395.1 Saprospiraceae bacterium
GGGTGCGGCTTCAATTTGATGTAGATTTGGTATAAAAAACAGCACCAATGGCAGCACACTACAAAAAAGAAGCAGACGGGAGCATCAGTATTACAATGAACATCAAACCAACAGGCAGCATGTTGGAGCAGGAAGAACAAATAGCCGCAGCGGTGGCGGAAGTCGGCAAACTTGCCACTTCCCTTTCGCTGAAGAGCTTTGACACGGACGGTCGCCCCATCGTCGTGGACAACGTCAAGCACACGAGCCGGGGGGAGGAAAAAAAACATTTCAGACGCCGTATGGGGAAGTAGATGTGGAGCGCCACACCTACCAGCGCAGCTCGGGCGGCAGCCTGGTGGTGCCAATGGAGGAGCGGGCCCGCATCATCGGGAAGAGCGCCACGCCCAAGCTTGCCAAGACGGTGAGCTGGAAGTACGCCCAGTTGCCCGCCTCGAAGGTGGCGGAGGACATGCGGCTCAACCACGCCCGCCCGTTGAGCCGTGCACTGGTGCAGCGGCTGGGCAAGTGCGTGGGCCAGGCCGCCCTCGACAAGGAGTTCGAGTGGACCTATGGGCTGCCCGATTTTGGGGAGGTCGTGGCCAGCGTGGCCATCAGCCGGGACGGCACCACGACCGCCATCATCGGCGAGGGCTACCGGGAAACGATGTGCGGGACGTTGAGCTTCTACAACGGTGGTGGCGAGCGGCTGCACACCATCTACACTGCCTGTGCGCCAGAACACGGCAAGGAATCCTTCAACCAGGTAATGGACATGGAGATAGAACAGGTAAAGGCAAAGTACCCAAAAGTGGACTACATCGGCCTGGCGGACGGCGCCAGGGACAACTGGGAGTACCTGGGCAGGCACACAGGGGTCGGCATCCTGGATTTCTTCCATGCCACCGAATACCTTGCGGAAGTGTCCCCGGTGCTGGGGCGCAGCCCGGCGGCGCAAAAGGAATGGCTGGAGGGTGCCTGCCACGACCTGAAGCACGGGAAAAAGGGCGCAGCGAACATCCTGAGGGAACTCCGCCACCACCGCCAGAACCTGTCGGGGGAAGCGCCCGGGGCACTGAACAGGGGCATAACCTATTTTGAGAACAACCTGCACCGAATGAAATACGAGCAGTACCAAAAAATGGGGTATCCCATAGGTTCGGGCGTCACGGAAGCCGCCTGCAAGGTAGTGGCAAAGCAAAGACTCAGTTGCTCGGGCATGCGGTGGAACCATGAGCCTGTCCAACACATGCTATTGCTCAGGGGGCTTATTTGCACAAACGGGAGATGGCAACAGTTCTGGGAAAAATTGGATAATAATGGCCTATGATTTTACATCAAATCAAAGCCGCACCCAGATAAAACAGGTACAATAATACTATTTAATTATGATAACAATTGACAACTATTTAGACAGCCATTACATACACAGAAGCAATTGGTTGAGAGCTGCTGTTCTTGGTGCAAATGACGGAATAATTTCAATTTCAAGTCTTGCAATTGGAGTTGCTGCGGCAAGTTCGACAAGAGAGCCGATTGTTTTAGCAACAGTCGCAGGACTTGTTGCGGGTGCTTTATCTATGGCAGCAGGTGAATATGTTTCGGTTAGTTCGCAAACCGACACTGAAAAGGCAGACATTGAAAGAGAGATTAAGGAACTAAAAGAAATGCCAGAAGAAGAACTTAATATTTTGGCTCAAATCTATGAGAAGCGTGGACTAAAAAAAGAAACCGCAAGACAAGTGGCAATTGAATTGACAGAAAAAGACGCTTTGGGAACACACATTAGAGATGAATTAGGCATCAACGAAATAAGTCAAGCAAATCCAATACAAGCTGCTTTTGCATCTGGAGCCTCTTTTACAGTTGGTGGCGTATTACCGCTTTTAGTTGTTCTTTTTGCAACTGTTAAAGGAATGGAATATTGGTTATATGGTTTCACGATAATTTTTCTTGTCATTTTAGGAGCGACATCTGCAAAAACAGGTGGTTCAAGCATTAAAAAAGCTATCTTGCGAATTACCATTTGGGGAACAATTGCAATGGTACTTTCTGCGTTAGTTGGTTACCTTTTTGGAGTAAATATTTAATTTTTAAAAAACATAATAATATGAACGGAGCACATTGGCATTTAGTGGTAAATCATTTACCAATCATTTTCCCTATTGTTGGGGTAATCGTAATGATTACAGGACTTATTTCAAAATCAGAAGCTGTTAAACGGACGGCATTTATGATTTTTGTTTTCGGTTCATTAGCCGCAATAGCAGCTATGAATACAGGAGAAGGTGCAGAAGAAGTAGTAGAAAAGATAAATGGGGTTACCGAAAACTTTATAGAAACCCACGAAGAAACAGCAGAAACATTCGCTATTCTATCTTATATCCTAGGTGGCATTTCTTTGCTTGGACTTTGGGCGAGTTTTAAACAAAAATCTTTTTCTTCAATAATTTCAATTGCAACATTGATTTTTGCATTTGTGGTATTATTCTTTGCTAAACAGACAGGTACAACTGGCGGTGAAATAAGACACACAGAAATCCGAAGCGGTAATAATATTCCAGCATCAGAAAACAATAACGCTGAAAAAGACGAAGAAGATTAAGATGATAAAGACAGAAAAAGAAGGGCTACTTCAACTACTAAAAATTGCAACACCGTTTATTATAATTACAGCGGTTTATACAATTTTTGTGCTTGCACTTGAAGAATATTTAGGTGACCACATTTACAAAATATCTGGACAAATTGGTTCTGTATTTGGACTTGCAGTCGCTTTTTTCTTGGGTTTCAGAATGAATTCGGCTTATGACAGATGGTGGGAAGCAAGAAAAATATTTGGTGAATTGACTAACAACACACGAAGTTTTGTTGCTAAAATTTATGCTTACTACGGGAATGAACAACATTTCAAAGAAAACAAACAAAACAACTTAAATCTCAAAGCACAAAAAATTATTGAGTTAAGCATTTTATACATACGACAACTAAAAAATGAAATGCACAACAACTTTCATCCGACATTTGATAAACAAACTTCCAAACTCTTTTTTGAATTTAGAATAAATACAGAAAATAAAATTTCAAATGAAATTTTAGTAGCAATCACAAAAGACATTGAAGATAATTTTGCAACATCTGCAAGAATTGAAAAAGGAGATTTGATGCAACACATTAATCGGTTTTATGACATTCAAGGAAAAGCAGAAAGAATAAAGAACACACCATTCCTAATGATTTATAGTGCCTTTACAAAATTAATAGTAAGTTTCTATGTAATTCTTATTCCATTATTTATTGGTGACATTGACTTGGGTGGCGAAGAAAGTGGCTTTGAGTTTTTAGCTGTTCCAATAATGGTAATTATAAGCACAGCCTTTTTGACAATAAACAAACTTGCAAATTTGTATGGAGAACCATTTTCGGAAAATAAAAAAACATCTGTAACCATTGACGACATTTGTAAGACAATTGAACAGAATTGTAATGAAGTATGCGACAAACTAAAATAAAAACTACGCCTAACAGCGGTTTGGCGTAATGGCGGGTTCAGTGCTTCGTATGACAGTTTTGTGGTAGGTTCAAGTGCAGTTCTTCGATTGAACTTTTGTGCTAAAAATCCGCCACTACGCCAAGCCGCAAAACGTTAGCGGCAATTGTAAAACGACACGAACCAACAATGACTCAAGAAGAAATATTAAACACACTTGACAACTCCAATGACGGATATTATTGTTCATTTGTTGACCTTGGACACGTTTACTCATACCTTATTGACACCAGACTAAATGTTTTTCGTGGCGACAACGACCGTTGGGCAATTGCCATCGAAAGACTTGGATATAATCCGAGGGCTGGAGCAATAATTCTTGACATCAATTATTACGGCAACTGCTTGACAAACTTGGAATTTTACAATGAGCGACCTACGAGTTATTACAGTATACACCCAATTGACTTCGACAACTTCAATGAAACAATTGATGGTGAAAGTTTGAAGTCAGAAGCAAAATTTTGGTTGGTTCGTGGACAGCAGGTTTCGTTAAGCCACAATAAACAGGACTACACGAACGGTGGTATTGAATTGAAAGAATATGAACCAAATGAAATAAGTGCTGAAGAAGTTGGAAGACTTGTTGTTTCGCAAAATCGAGACCTGTTTCGTGCAACGAACAACGAACTATACAAATCCATTCCGACAGACTTAAAAAAAATATTGGCGCTTGACGAGTGGTTTCACAAAGACTTCCAATTGCAGATCTCACCAACTATGACTGAGGAACATCTACGCCAAACGTATGAGTTCAATAAAAACTTAACTGGACTGGGCGGAGAGACCTTTGAAAGTTTCGCACAATCATTTAGACATCAGGAAATATTAACTGATGAATCAAATAGAGAACAATGGGAAAATAACAGACCAAGTTCATATGAGACCTGGCAACTAATAGCTAAAGTTATCGTAACGAACGATCCCAAGCAATATAAGCCGACTTTAAAACCAAACACCCACTGGACAAATTGGACAGACTCAGGTAGTATGTGACGGTCGGACAGAAAACAACAGCAGGTAACAGCACCTAAAAAAAATGCGGAGTTCGTGCAAGTTGCAAGCGCATTTTTTCAGCGGCAGAAAGTTTTGGCGCTTGCGATGAACTTCGGAACATTTTATATCTTTAGTGCGGTAAGACAGTGAAGTGCTATTAATTCCGCACTTTCTTTAGCTGCAAACCGTTAGACATTCCGGCCTTTCTCACACCTCTCCCAACAACCACTCCTTCTCCGCCACCGATTTCGTCCCTTCAATCTCTGCCCGCAGTGCCGCCAGTGCTGTCTTCTCATGCGTTTCCATCAGTTTTTTGGTGAAAACGGCGAGGTTCAGGTAGTTCTCCCGGTGGTAGCCCATGATTTTCTTGCGTCGGATGAACTTTTGCATTGCCGACAAGTGGCTGTCCAGCGCATCCAACTCGCCCGTTTCAAAGAAAATCTTCAACATCAACGCCTTGGCGGCGAGGTTGAGCAACAGGTCGGCGTACTCCGATTTTTGGAGTAGCTGGAGGGCCAGGCCGTGCTGCCGCCGCTCGTAGGCGAGGCGGGCGAGGTTGAAACTGTACATGCTCTCCCGGTGCTTCGGCTCCAGATTTTCCCGGAATTCGTTCACGAAGTTTTCCACCCAATCGAAGGCTTGCAGCTTGAGGCCAATGGTCACCACGTTGCGGTAGGTGAAGCGGCTGAGCGTGCCGTTGTTGAGGAAGTAGGAGCGTTTCAGCCCCTCCCGGTACAGGTCGAACTCATCGGTGAGGTAGGCCGGATTGCCGAGGTTGTAGTGCCGGATGCAGTAGTTGATGGCGAGCAGGTAAAGGTCGGCGATTTCGTGCTGGGGGAACTTCTCACACTCCTCCACCAGCAATTTTTTTAGTTGGTGAAAATGGTCGGGCTGCTCCGGCTGCGTGAGTGCCCGGTAGCAAAAATAATAGACCGAAATGGCCGGAATGCCCAGCAATTGCTGGCTTTCCACATAATCCAGCACCTCGTCCAGCATCCCGAATTGGTAGTCCGTTTTATAGACGGCCTGGTGCGAAAGCAGCAAACAAGCCTGCCGCAGTTTTTGCGCAAAAAAGGCCGTGTCGAGGTTGTCGGTGATGGCCTGGAGGTTGTGCGCTGCCGTGCGACTGGTGGTAGCGGCGAAGCGGTACTGCTCCATCTGAACGTGGTAGTCGTCGGTGAAAAAATCGGCGTTGCGGTGCGGCGAGCGGGCCTGCAATTCCTGTGCTTCCCGCATTGTCCGGTCGAAATGCTTGGTCAGGCTGCGGCGGCGATAGACCTCGGCAAGCTTGGTTTTCACCTTCACCTCGTCAGCGAAGAACGCCGTGTGCACGAGGTATTGCTCCACAATTTTCAACAAAAAACTCATGGCCATGCGCACCCGGTGGTCATCGAATTCAACATCTGCACCGTAGAGCTGGTGATGCGCTTCGGCCTTGTCGGGCAGCGGTTTTTCCTCGTTGATGCAGTCGAGCAGCAGGTCGAGGAGGTCGGGCACATCCTGCCGTTGGTTGAAGAACGGCGAAGTGGCGACCTTGCGCAGCTCCCGCTGTTCAGTGCGGGAGAGGCTGCGGAGGAGGGCGATGAGGCGAGAATCTTGCATGGTGTTTTGCCCCTGCCCCCCTGAAGGGGAACCTAAAAATTTCGTTCTTCGGAACTTCACAGATTTTCCACTGAACTTCTCAAATTAGGTTCCCCTTTAGGGGGCAGGGGTCGTATCGTCAAAAATGTTTTCAAAATAATCAGGTGAAAAAATATTTCTGTTAGACAAATTTAACCTAAAAACACTTTAAAAAAGGGGCATAGAAAGGTTTTGTCAAAAAAACTATTTTACAAACCTCTTTTTTTGTACTTGCACACTCAAAAGCCTGCTTGCACATTTGTAGCATGAAGTTATATTCACAACAAAACCCGCTTCCCATGATAAGAACATCCATGTTCAAAACATTTTTTCGCAAGTTTGCTTTGGCTTTTTTGCTGGCTTTTTTGACACCCTTTTTGGTAAAGGCCGAACTGGGCATTACGATTGTCACGCCTACATCAGCCCAGCCGGGTGAGTCTATTGAAGCAAAGTTCCTCGTTTATAACTTTGAGGATATTTTGTCCATGCAATTCACTGTTCAGTGGCCTGCAGCTGATTTGCAATACGCTTCAGTGGGGGTATTCAATTTGAATGGTCTTAGCCCTGCCAATTTTGGAACTGTGCTTACCAATGACGGCAAACTGACTTTTTCTTGGAGTGACCCAAATACTAACGGGCTAGATAGACCGGATTGTAGTGCCATTTTTTCAGTTTTTTTCATAGTACTGGGCAATCAGATACCACCCATTACCATCGTGAATTCACCAGTTGTAATTGAGATAATTGAATTTCCCGGCAACTCAATCGGCTTAGAGCAAACCGGCCATTGCGCCGACGCAGCGCAAGTCTCTGGCAACATCTTCAATGACCTAAACAACGACTGCCAATCTACAGTCGGTGAACCCGGCCTCCAAAACTGGAAACTAAAAATCGAGCAAGCTGGCAACACGTTTTACCGCAACACCAACGCCAACGGCGATTACAGTTTCTTCGCACTGCCCGGCGATTACGACGTCACCCTCATTTTACCCCAAAACAACCTCTGGACGGCCTGCCAAACCACGCAGACCATCAATATCCCTGATAATCAGCCCGTTACACTGGATTTTGCGGCGCAAGCCCTTTTCGATTGCCCCCAAATGCAAGTGGACATCGCCGCTCCCTTCCTCCGCCGCTGCTTCAATTCCACCTACTATGTCCACTACTGCAACCAAGGCACCCTCCTCGCCGAGGACGCCTACGTGGAAGTGACGCTCGACCCCTCGCTCTTGGCCATCAGCAGCAGCATCCCGTGGACGATGGTGAACGGGCAGACCTACACTTTCCCCATCGGCGACGTGGCCGTAGGGCAATGCGGCGACTTCAGTTTCACCGTGTCCGTCAGTTGCGACGCCGTGCTCGGCCAGACGCACTGCACCGAGGCGCATATTTTCCCCGATGACATCTGCCAGCCCGTGAACCCGCTCTGGGATGGCTCCATCCTCGACGTGACGGGCAGTTGCGACGGCGATTCCGTGCGTTTCACCATCACCAATATCGGCGATGACATGGCCACGCCCGTGCCGTTCATCGTCATCGAGGACGACATGGTGAACTTCTCCGGCAGCCCCATCCAACTCGATGCGGGCGGGAGTTTTGAGGTGGCCGTTCCGGCCAATGGCGCCACTTGGCGGGTGGAGGTGGAAAACGGGCAGAGCAGCCCCTTCAATGGCCCGACGGCGGCCAGTCTGGAAGGTTGCGGCGTCAATGGCAGTGGCAGTTTCAGCCTCGGCTTCGTTACGCAGTTCCCGCAAGGCGACCCCAGCCCCTTCACCGATGTGGACTGCCAGCCAAACGTCGGCAGCTACGACCCCAACGACAAGACTGGCTATCCCAACGGCTTTTGCGCAGCGCATTATATCGAGTCGAATCAAGCGATTGAATACAAAATCCGGTTCCAAAACACCGGCACCGATACGGCTTTCACGGTCGTCGTTCGGGACACGCTCCCTCTCTCACTTGACCCCGCCACGGTGCAGCCCGGCGCTTCCAGCCATGCCTATGATTTTGAGCTTTTGGGTAATGGCGTCGTGCAGTTCACCTTCGGGAATATCATGCTGCCAGATAGCAATGTAAATGAAATGGCCTCCCACGGCTTTGTGAATTTTACCGCTTCGCAAATGGCAGGGAATACCAATGGCACGGTCATCAATAACCAGGCGGCCATATATTTTGATTTTAATTCACCAGTATATACGAATACATATACGCATACAGTGGCGGATGATTTTGTGCAATCGGCAGGTACAGATGGCGATTTGAGCGTGTCAGGATATGTGCGGACGTGGTATGGCGCTCCTGTGGGAGATGTGGAGGTGACGCTGGTACCGACCTGCCCAGTATATTCTAATAATGTTGGCTATTATGAGTTCTTGCAGTTGGATACTTCGGATTATACGTTAATTGCGAACAAGCCAAACTTGAATAAGCAGGAGGGGGTGACGGTGCTGGATGTGATTAATGCATCTAGCTACGCATTAGGTGTCATAAATTTTGATTTCCCAGAACAAGCAATAGCTGCTGACATTAACTTATCCGGCTCATTTTCGACAACTGATTTTATTTCCTTTCCAAAACTTGTTTTAAATGAACCAATCGGCAATTTGGCAGAAAATTGGCGATTCATAATTGAACCAAATCATTTTGACAATTTAAGTCAATCCATAACGGATAATAATATTAAAGCTATAAAACCGGGCAACATCATTGATGAAAGCATGGTGGATTCTTCAATTATTAACCCACATTTTTATTTTAAAGTAAACCCTGTCGTGGGAGGACAATTGGAAATTGAACTAAAAGCCAATGGCTTGAGCCAGTGCCGTGGATTTCAATTTGGACTAAATTGGGATGCAAATGTGATGAATTTTGTCAGGGTTGATACTGCCGCAATGGTAGTTAGGGCGAACGGTGCAATCCCTGGTGAGGTGCAGTTTTTTGCGCTGTCAGGAGGAATTGTATCCTACCCTGATAGCACCATACTTTTGAAATTTATATTTAGTGAAAATGCGCCCATAGGCAGCAGCACACTACTTTCTTTAAATGAAGACTTGCTTCCCTTTCAAGTTGTGGTCGAAGACTTGAAACTGGCTGGTGCCACGGTGGACAACGCCCAAATTGACCTGCTATTGGACGTACCTCCAGTGGTGGAAAGCATTTCGATGAAAACAGCACCAAACCCGGTGCAAGCTGGTGAGCCAGTTTTCGTCGGCATCAATTCCAATTTCGCCCAGCATATCAATGCCCAATTGTACGATGCCAGCGGAAAGCTCCTCCAAATCTGGGACAAGAACGTGCCATCGGGCAACACTGGTTTTTCTTTGAAAGCACCATTGGCAAAAGGGATTTACCTCTTGAAAATAACCGATGAAAAAGGCAACGTGGCCGCTGCGAAGCTGGTGACTTTTTAATTTTAAGCAGTTGCAAAGCTTGGAAAATTCATGCTTTGCAACTATTTTTGGCTTTTACATTTTATAATCCTTCAATCCTATTTCCTATGTTGAGAACACCTACATCTCAGTCCGCATTGTGCAAGCATGCACTTTCCTGCTTTTTTGCCCTCTGCCTTCCATTCCTAGCGAAGGCAGATTTGGGCGTCACTTTCCAGATGAACCAAGACGGCAGCCAAGTCACGGCAGATGTTTTGGTCTATAATTTCACGGATATTCTTTCCATGCAGTTTGGCATGAAATGGGATCCAGCTGAGCTCGAATTTGTATCTGTCAGTGATATTAATTTGCCTGGAATGGATCAAACCTATTTTGGGGTAAATCAATTAAATGATGGTATTTTATTGAGTTTATGGTACGACCAATCGGCCAATGGCTATAGCATACCTGATTGCAGTTCGATTTTTAGAATCACTTTCAATACTATCAACGGCCAAGTACCACCCATTATCATTGACAGCGCCGTCATGATCATTGAAGTGTACAATGCCCAAATGCAAGAGATTGACCTCACCCAAAACCTCGGCTGCGGCGCTCTAGGCAAAGCTTCTGGCAAGCTCTTTCGGGACGACAACGACAACTGCACCAACGACGACGGCGACCTGGACCTCGAAGGTTGGCAAGTGAAATTTGTGGTGGATAAATTGCCATATTTTGCCACGACGAACGCCAACGGTAATTACAATATTGTCTGCCCAGCGGGCTATTGCGAAGCCACCGTTTTGTTTTCGGAAGATGGGCATATTTGGGAGGCTTGCCAGCTCGTCACAGGTTTTCAATTGGCTGAAAATCAGGAAGTTGATTTGAGTTTCGGCACGCACGATTTGGGGCCGACGAGCAATACTTCCGGTGTTTTTGATTTCGATAAAAATGGGTTTTCGGTAAAAATAGCGCCCAATCCAGTGCGTTCCAATCAGCCGATTTTCATCGAAACTAGCTCGGAAATGGCACGGCAAATTTCCCTGCAAATTTATGATACAAACGGTCGCCTGCTTCACAATTGGCAACAAGCGGTAGCAGCAGGTACTGTCCAATTCACGGCCCCGGCTTCCCTCACAGCAGGTCTTTACCTCCTGAAAATCGCCGATGAAAACGGTGTTGGCAAGGCAGTTAAATTGGCCGTTTATTAAGTGAGAAATAATCCATATAGGGCACAATAAAAAATGCCACGAACGCAGCTGTGCCGTGGCATTTTTTATTATAAATAACGGTTACTCAACCTCAATTTTCACCGAATAATCCTTCTGGGGAATCGTGGTGAAATCTTCGGGGTAGGGAGTTACCTCTACTAGTTTCACTAAGTGCCCAAAAGCAGTGAAGGAATCGGAAAATAATGCGTCAATTAAAGGCAAGGTGGACGCAGACATCATGAGGGTCTCGCCGCCTTTTTCAATTTTGAACTCGGCAACAGCCCTACCAGCCGTGAAGCACTCTACAGTAGTAGGACAGCGGCTTTCTTCGGTGATTTCGAGCAAAGTGATTTTCCAGTCTTCCGATGCAAGCTCGGCAGCTTGGTTGACCTTGATAGCGAAGGTTTCGTTGAGTTGAACCGTTTTTGTGGTATCGGCATCGTCTTTTTTGCAAGCAAAAAGAAACAATGCGAGCGTAGCGATGGACAAAATTATTTTTTTCATGATAGTAGATTTTAAAAAGTGAACTTGTCAGCATAGACAATGGTACAACGGATGAGCGTTGGGCATGTTTAGTTAAGGATTTCATAAAGCCCAATTTTGACCAAACGGCAAGCTTTAATCTCCCGTGTTTCCCCTCGACATTAATGTTCATCTAAAACCACTTTATCATGCACAAGATTAAATTTTTTCTACTGCTGATTTTATTGGCAAATTTTCTCCAAACACAAGCTCAAGGATTCAAGAAAGGATTTATCATAACCTTGCGTGGCGACACATTGAATGGGTTTATTGAAGAAGGCAATTATGAGGCTTTGAGCCGTTCCATTAATTTTAAATCTGACAAAAAAAGCAAAGCTATTACGACTTACACCCCCAATGAAATCAGCGTATTTCAGTTTTCCGATGGAGATTTTTTTACCAGCGAAATGGTGCGCTTTTCCTCCCTTCGCAAAGATGGCGAAATGGACAATACTGCGGAAATTCGCTTCCTCCACCGATTATATTTGAATGATAAAACAAGCCTTTTTGAATTAAACGACAATCATGCACACCCCTTATTCCTCCGCAAAAACGATGGACCAATTCGCCTGCTTTGCCTCGAAAAAGAAGCTGGCCACGCTTATTTGGAAATTTTAAAAAACGAGTTGCTGAATTGTGGAACCCTGGAAATTCCGGCTGATTTAGCCTTGAACACCCATGAAATCCAACGGCTATTGCTTGCCTACGACCACTGTGGCGAAGCCACGAATTTGGTCGAATTGCCAAAAACAATGGCCTGGGGTGGCATCAGCCTGCCGTTGGAAACGATTCAGGAGCACTACAAAGGCTTGGGTAAAATGCTGCAATTTGAGTACCGCCCCATGAAGGAAGGCCTGCTCGGAAATATCACCCTTGGCGCTGAGCTGCTTTGTGTTCATGCCGATAAATATGAAAACAAGGGCGACCTACTTTTAAAATATGAATTCAAACACTTGGAATTGGGCGTTAAGGCGAGGTTTTATACAAACGAAGGTGGATGGCTGCGGCCATATATCTTTTTGGCGGGCACTTATTATAAATCCAGCACCGATTATTATTACAAATATCCTCAACAGGAATACAATCGTGATTATTCAACAGGCATAATAAACACCTTCATGGTCCGACCGGGCATTGGCGTCCATGCCCAATGGAAACGGCATTTTCTGCGGTTTGAGCTTGCGCTGGATGGACAAGGGCAGCCCCGCTTCGGCTACGGCTTTGCCTTGTGAAGAAGACAGCCCACATCGTAAATCAAAAATCGTAAATCGTAAATCACGCCCCCCTCGACAGCGGCTACTCCCGACTGTTGCCCCGTTTGTCGCCTGACGGTGGATTTTTGTACACAAACCGATGGTCTTCCACCAATTGGAGCAAGTCGAATGAACTGAGTACGCCCACGATTTCATTTTCGTGCGTGACGACCAAATGATGAATATGGTGATTCCGCATGATGCGGGCAGCGATATGGACATCGCTGTAGGCAGGCACTGAAAAAACTTGGGCAGGCATTATTTTGCTGACCGGCGTCCCCTCGTCGTGGCCTTTTGCAAGGTCGGAAGTGGTGATGATGCCAACCACCTCGTTTTCACTGTTGACGACTGGAACAGAACTGATGTGGTTGTTGGCCATGATATCCCGCACATGGCCGAGCGACTTGTGCGGCACGGTAGTCACCACGCTTTTATGCATGATGTCGGCAATCTTGATGTTCATTTAAGTTCAATTGACAGAATTAACAAAATAGAATTTTCTGCAATTGAGAGGTGGGTGGCAAAGGTAAAAAACTGATCAGGAAATCAAACCCCCATTAACTCCCTCGCATTCGCCAATGCCGCTTCACTCGGCGGGTTTTGGCTGAGCATGACAGCAATGGAGCGCACCCGCTCGTCGGTGGTAAGCAGTTTGACCTTGGTGGCCGTAGCGTTGGCGTCCACTTTTTTATAGACAAAATAATGCGCATCGGCCTTGGCAGCCACTTGCGCCGAGTGCGTGATGACGACCACCTGGTGGTGGTTGGACAATTGGCGGAGGATATTGCCCATTTTCAGGGATACATCGCCGGAAACCCCCGCGTCAATTTCATCGAAAATCAGCGTGGGCAAGGGGATGGCACTGGCCACCAGCGACTTGGTCACCAGCGTCAAACGGCTCAACTCGCCGCCGCTGGCCACGTCCTTGATGAGCTGCATCTTGCTGCCGGGATTGGCGGCGAAGAGGAAATTTACATCATCGAGGCCAGTAGGAATCAGGTTGGCGGCCTCCTTGAAATCCACATGGAAGCGGGTGTGCGGCATGGAAAGTTGCGCCAGCAGCTCCAGCACCTTGGCGGCAAAGCTCGGAGCGGCGTTTTTGCGGCGCTCAGAAAGTTTTGAAGCAAGGCCACGCAGCGCTTTTTCTTGCTTCGAAAGCTCGACTTCCAATTTCTCAATTTCGCCGGAAAGGTCGCCGATTTCATCCAGCTGGCCTTGCATAGTGTCCTGAATATCAAGGAGTTCCTTCACGGAAGCCACCCGGTGTTTGCTCTGCAAACGGTAAATCACGTCCAGCCGTTGTTCCGTTTCCAAGAGCCGTTCCGGGTTGGCTTCGGTGCTCTCCGCTACCCGCTCGAACTCGGCGGCGAGGTCGTCCAGTTCCAGCGCCAAACCCTCCAGTCGGCGGTGCAAATCGGGGATGGCAGGGTGGTATTTTTTCACCTCGGAAATGCTGCGGAGCACGTCATTGAGTTGGCCCGTGAGCGGTGTTTCACCATCGCTGAGGTGGTGAAAAGCAGCGCTGAGATTGCGCTTGATTTCCTCGGCGTGGGTCAGGCTGTCACGTTCCGCTTCGAGCTGTTCCTGCTCACCCTCCACAAGGTCGGCTTTTTGAAATTCTTCAATTTGGAAATTGAGGAACTCCAAATCCTGCGCCGAGCGGGCGTTTTGTTCCCGCATTTGCGCCAGCCGTTTTTTATTTTGGGTAAAAATTCGGTAAGCCGATTGGTATTCGTTGAGCAACTGTTTGTTGCCTGCCAGAGCGTCCACCATGCGCAGTTGGAAGCTAACGTTGTGAATGTCCAGCGTGTCGAACTGGAGGTGGAGGTCCACGAGCGCCCCGGTCAGTTGGCGCAGCACATCGAGGGTGACGGGCGTGTCGTTGACGAAGGCACGGGACTTGCCTGCCGGGGTCAGCTCCCGCCGCACGGTACATTCCGCCTCGAAATCAATGTCGTTTTCTTCGAAAAAATCCTTCAAATCATACGGCGACACGTCGAAAATGCCTTCGATGACGCATTTTTCCTCATCGTTGTATAGCGATTTGGAGTCTGCCCGCTCGCCCATGATGAGGCCCAGCGCCCCCAACAGGATGGACTTGCCAGCCCCGGTTTCTCCGGTGATGATGGTCAGGCCAGCCGGGAAGTTAATTTCGAGTTCCTCGATGATGGCGTAGTTGCGGACGGAAAGGCGTTTAATCATTTACGATTTACGATTTACGACTGACGATTGCGCCAGTTTTAAAACATTTTGGTGGGCAAAGGTAAGGCTTGTTCTGAAAAATCGTTGCGGAGCGAAAACAAAAGGCGCAACTGGGTTGTCCCGATTGCGCCTTGGCCAAAATTAATTGGTTTTTTATGTTTGACACCTTGTTTTTGGGTTCGTACCGGTATTATTCGATAACCAGTTTCCGATAAACCTCTTCCCTGCCATTTCCCATTTTTACGAAGTAAACCCCCGAAGCCAGCCTTGCCACATCAAAGTTCAGCAAGTTGTTGCCTTTGGTGACGAGGCGGGTTTCAATCCAGTGCACCCGTCCATTGAGGTCTGAAAATTGAATGCGCAACTCGCCGTCCGCTTTGGCTGCAAGGTTGAGTGAAACAGTTGCTGCTGCTGATGGGTTGGGGTAAAATTCGCTGACAGCTGTTCTGACTCCATTCATGGTGACCACTTCGATGGGGCTGTATTCGAATGTACCATCTAGGTCTTCTTGACGCAGGCGGTAGTAATTTTGGTCGGGAAGCGGGTGCTCATCAACGAAATGATAAGCAGATTCCTCCAGTAAGTTTCTAGCTTGAATTTCCCCAATTGATTGCCAGTCTTTTCCAGTTGCACTTCGTTCTATTTCAAAATGAGAAACATTGACCTCATTGGCAGTTCGCCATGTAATGCTTGTTATTTCATTTTGGACAAATGCCTGAAAATCAATAAGTTCGAGAGGGAGCGCTTGTGCCAGCATAAGCTTTACCTGATTATTGTTGGTTGTCACTGTCCAAGCATTTGGGTTGTTTCCGGGGTGCACGATATTGCTGAAACTGCCACTGCACCCACCCGTGCAGGTCATGATAATGAACTCGTCGCCAATAGTTGGCGTGAAACTGTTTAGGAAACTGATATTGAGCGTACCGCCTAGGGTAGCCGCAGCCCCACTCACCACTATCTGGTCGTGTCCGGTGGGATCACCTGGGCCACCATAGCCCGCTAGCTCCACATTGTAGGTGTTGTTAGCAAAGGGTATTGCATAATTGCTGACTGTCAAACTGCCGGGCGATAAACCAGGTGAAAGTGTGTTGCCAGAAAATGAGCTGATAACCCCTAAATCAGCAGTGCCAAAATCAACATTTCCTTTCAGACTGCAATTTGTAAGCGAGATAGTTGCAAAGCCGACTCCACTGCTATTGCTGGCAAATGTTCCTGGGCCATTGATGGTACAGGATGTAAATGTATGTGTGCTACCCTGTGGATAAAATGCGGCTCCGGCGGCGATGTTGAACGTTGCGCCAGTATGCGTTCCACTGTAGCCAAAAGCGCCACAGTAAAGCTGGCCCTGATTGACAGTTACAGTCCCCGTCGTGTTTAACGACTGATAGTGGAGGGCTAAATAACCGGGCCCATTTTTCACCAAGTCACCACCAACTGTGATAGTGCCACCGCTACCATAGAATTCCGTATTTCCAGTGGTAGTTACCGTTAGCGTTTGTCCTATTGGGATCACCATATTAGCGTTGCTGTTGGTAGTAAAACCTGTCGGCGACCAATTGCCTCCACCATTCAGGTTAAGCGTTCTTGCAGAAAGTGTAGGAGCATTTGTGATGGTAGTTGTACCTGCTACATTCATAATGCCGATACCGCTTATTGTACCACCTGACCAAGAGAACGTTCCGTTTACAGTGAAGTTAAAGTTTCCGTCCAAATTGCCACCGGTGATAGTTAAGTCAGTGATGGTGCGATTCATATCGAGCATTACCGTCCCACCAGTTATAGTCACATTGTCTCCAGTAATTGGTACTCCGATAGGCTGCCAATTCTCAGGAATATTCCAGGAGTTATTATTTCCAACCCATGTATAGGATTCGGCCCTTAATTCTTGAAAATTAAAATTGAGCATTAAAATCAGGCAGGTATGTGCTAAAGTAATGTAAGTCTTTTTCATGTTAAAATGATTAAGTTGAAAGGAGATTTGATTTTGTTATGAGGATTAAACTTGAAAATGCTAACTGTGCAGTTGTTCCTAAAACGTCATCGCCCAATCAATCCGCCCAAAGCCAGCGCCCGTAACCTTGTCCATCGTCAGGCCATAGGTGCCGCCGCTAGTGGTGGTGATGTCTTTGAAGCGGCCAGTGCCGGAAACCACATTTTCGTTGATGTAGATGCCAAATTCTTGCCCCGTCACGGCCTGTGAGCAGCCGTCCGTGACGATAGTATTGCCATCAGCATCGGTGTAGGTGGTGTTAAAATCGGAGCCTTGGCCAAGCGCAAAGTCAATAGCCTCGATACTATTTATTTTTTGGCGTTGAACCGTATTTATCTTGCCTTTTTTGTTGTAATTGGTAAGTTCAATGCTCACGCCTTTCTTGAAAGCAATATAGTTTGCTTCGCAAGCATTTTGACCTTTAATCATGTAAAAGGAAAATAGCAAATTTAAGGCTAAAATGATTTTTTTCATGATACTGGTTTTTGATTTCAAATAATCCATACACTGCACGTTTTGGCTTATGCAGCGTTTGGTTCTTTATTAATTCCTGTTGATTACTTCACTCAAAATCCCCATTGCTATCCAGCTTATACAGCACCGGATAGTTGCAGGCCAAATTGTCGCAGGTTTCCTGTCCTCCCACCAGCATCCCGCCATCGGGGGTGGCGACGATGTCGCTGCCGATGGTATAATCATCATAAGTTTGCTCCCAAACGATGCTACCGCCAGCGTCCAATTTCGCAATATACATACGGATGCCCGAAGCAGTGAATTCAGTGCCGACCACGCCAAAGCCTTGTCCATTTGCCAATGCGCAAACGCCTTTCAAGGTGGTGACACCCTGCAGAAAGCCTTGTGTGACAACAGGCTGTGAAAACTGCTGCGTCTCCCAATTGACCATAAAAAGTGCGGGCTTGCCACCCAAACTGCCCACGCCTGCGTATTGCCTGCCATCACCATATTGCACGGCGTCATTTATCCAATTCCCTCCTCCGTATAGCTTAACAATCATACCTGAAGTTGCAGCAGCGAATGTTGCCCCGACATTGGTTGTGCCATTACAATTGACGATGCCAGAACCTTGAAATGTATAGTCCCAATTCAGGGTGCCATTGATGGTGACTCCGCCTGATGTTCCTACATTTCCCAGCATGTTGAAGGTGCCATTGATTGTTAGGCTTCCTGAACCAACTAAATAGGCACCGCCATTTGGATTGGTGAAATCAAAATTATTCATGACGGCATTCACGTTCACATTCACTATAAAACCATTGTTGATAACAACATTATTTAAAGCTCCCGGAACACCGTCCGGGTTCCAGTTGGTGGCCGTATTCCAAAGCTGGTCACCGCCGCCACCATCCCAGGTGTAAGTTGTTTGGGAAAATAAGCTGGTACATGGCAAAGCCAATGCGAGGAGGAGGATTTGCAATTTCATGATAAAGGATTTTTAATAGTCAGTTTGATGTAAAATATGCGCCTCCACAGGCTTCGCCCAATACGACATATACTGTTCCCAATATACCTTGCCTTTTTCTTCGCCATATTCTTTGTTCAAAAGCGAAGTCATGTCATAGTCGCCGTTCGATACCACGGGGTCCATCAGGAAGGCGTAGGTCCAGGACTTGTCTTCGTTTTGTCCTTTCGGCGTGAGCCAGCGGGTTTTATGGAATTCTTCTTTAAAAACTGGGTTTTGGGTCTTCTTCAGTGCAGCGAAAAAGATTTCTTGCAACCATTTTTCATAGTCGGCTTTTTTATCGGGCTTTATGTAGGACAGGATGACCCATACTTCTTCGCCCGATTTTGCACGGGGCAGTTCGGGGGTGGGGTTGGTAGTGGCAGTCGCTGTGGAAGATGGGACTTGCGAGGCATCTTGGCCACAGCTAAATAGCAATATGGCGCAGGTGAAAATGAAAAATTGAGCTTTCATTGTTTTGAGTTTAAATAGTGGTTTAACTGATAACAAGAATATTTTTCCAGGAAAATAAACATAAGGTCGGCTATTTTGCCCTCTATTAATTAGAGTCTATGCATACAGAATCATGGTAAATAGCTCCGCATTTTCATTTTCATTTGGTGTCCGACTTTAGTTGTCTAATTCACTTGGATAAGAATATTCATGCCTTTAATTATGAGTCAAAAATCCGAACGTCATACAAGCTGTACAATAGCATGATAATGCTACGACTCACTTCAAAAAAGCCTTCGACACCGCCTCCGACAAGGAATGCACATGGAGTTTATCATAAATCTTGCGGACGTGCGAGCGCACCGTGTCCGTGCTGATGGTGAGTTCGTCGGCCACCATCTTGTAGCTCAGGCCCCTCGACAGGGCTTTCAGCACCTCGATTTCCCGGAGGGAGAGGTTTTCCATCAATGTGTCGTTTGTCTTTTTTTGCTGCGAAAAACTGAGCACTTTACGGGCGATGACGGGGGTCATGGGAGCGCCGCCAGCCTTCACTTCGAGCAGCGCCGACAAAATCTGGGCAGGCGGCGTCTGTTTCAACAGATAGCCACTGGCCCCGGCGGCCACGGCCTCGAACACCCGTTCATTGTCATCAAATACGGTGAGCATAACGATTTCCACTTCCGGCATGGCTGTTTTGAGCAACCGGGTGCCTTCGATGCCGCTCATTTTTGGCATGTCGATGTCCATCAAAACGACATCTGGCCGCAGTACCCGGCATTGGCCGACCACCTCCTGGCAATGCCCGAACGAGCCGACCAGTTCATACCCCAACGTGCCACCGATGAGGGCGGCAAGGGCGGCCCGCAAATCGGCATTGTCTTCATAAAGTATGACTCGCAGCATGGTATGAATTTAATGGAAACACAAGATTTTCAAAGGTAACGGTAGCACCGAATTCCTACAACTGCATTATCATGCTATAGGCATCACCAGCCGAACCAAAATCCCAGCGTCTGCGCCATTTTTTATCGAAAAATCAGCGCCGAGCGCAGCGGCCCTTGCCTTCATGTTGCCCAGGCCGTTGCCGCCGAGGCTGGCTTGGTGCTTTTCGGGCAGGCCGATGCCATCGTCCCTCAGTTCAAAAACGAGATGTCCGTTTTCGTTTTTCAAGTTAAAAACCGCCTTGCTGGCCCGGCTGTGCTTGGCCACATTGGTCGTCGCTTCTTTGAAAAACAGGTAAAAGTCTTTTCGTTTTTCCATAGGTAAAACAAAGTGGAGGACTTCCTTTTCAATGTCAAAAACGGGCGAAATTCCTGCATTCTCCAACGTCTCGCTGGCAAAGCGGGTCATGCGCTCCACCACTTTTTCCATCGAATCGTTCTGCGGGTTCACCGCCCATACGATGTCGCTCATGCTCGACAGGGCGCTGCGGGCTTTTTCACCGATACCCGTCAGCCGTGTTTTTTCGAGGTCGAGTTCCACATTGCGCAGCGCCGACTCGCTGAGGATGGAAATGGTGGTGAGCGTGGAGCCGACCTCGTCGTGCAGGTCACGGGCGATGCGCAGGCGGATGGCCTCTTTTTCGAGACGTTGGTGCAGGCGGACTCGGAAAACAAACCATACGAGGCCGAAAAACAGCGCAGCGGCGAGGGTGCGAAACCACCAGGTTTGCCAGTAAGGCGGCAGTATTTCAATCGGAAAAGAAGAAACCTCGCCGGGCGAGCCGTTGGCAAAACCCGCCCGCACTTCAAAGAAATAGTTGCCGGGCGGCACGTTGGTGAAGCGGGCATTTGGCATTTCGAGCGACTGGCTCCATTCATCACGCAGCCCCCGCAGCCGGTAGGAATAATAGATGGGAAAATCCGATTGCAGAAAGCTGCTGAAATCCAGCGAAAAATAGTTTTCATCGTGGCGCAGTTGCAGGCTTTTTTCGAGGTCACGGCCCAGCGGCAGCGTGTCGCCGTCCACCAAAAACAGGGTGACCCGGGGCACGGGGGGCGGGGCTTCGTTTTCCAAGGCAGCAAGGTCAAGCACCACGAACCGGTCGTTCGCACCAAAGGCCAAACGCCCGTTGTGCAGCGAATTGGGAAAAAACTTGGTCAGAAAAGGAAAGCCTACCGTCTCGGTGAGTGGGAAAATGGACAGCCGCTTCGTGGCTGGCCAAAACCGGACGATGCTGCCCAAAGTGCCATAAAAAATGGAACCCGTGCCATCGAGCATCAACGTGGATATGCAGAGCGGGTTTCTTTCGCCGTCAGCAAATCGTATAAGCTCGAATTTTTCCGTTTTTAAACTGAACTCAAAAAGGCCAGCCATACAGCCGCCAACGAGTGTTGAATCTTTGATTTTGACCATCCCGCCCACAAAAGTTCCATGCCGTTCGGTCGAATCAACAACAGGCGGCAGGAAATGGCCCAACGACTGGCCCGTATTCCGGTCGAATTTGATGATGCCCACATCGGTGGCCAGCCAAAAAATGGAATCACCTCCCTCAATGATGCTGAAAACCAGTCCATTATCGGCCGGAACCAACGGGTAATTGGTGAATTTTTTGGTGCGGCCGTCCCATTTTGTGATTCCTTTGTTTCGCCAAAGCCCCCACCACAGGTTGCCTTGGCGGTCTTTCATGGCCAAATAAGGCGAGGTGTCCATAAATTCCGGGCATTCGATTTTGCGAAGCCGCCGGGTTTTAGGGTCGTAAATCGAGATGCCGCCGCTTTGCTGCGTGGTCCAAATTTGCCCATCATTGTCCTCGATGGCATTCCAACTATATTTTTGGTGAAAACCGTCCTTTTTTTCGCCCCAGCCCCATTTGTCCAGCACCTGAAAATTGGAATCGAGCACCACCACACCGCCGTTTTCCATCCAGTAACTGACATAATACCGGCCATCCGAAGCCCGGAAAACATCCGAAACTTCGCCTTTGGGCAATGATTTTGTCCCGCCATCGGCCTCGGCTTTGAAAAGCCGGAACGGCTGCCGCCCGGTCGGGTCAAAGGCATTGATATTAGCCCCGTCTAATGCCCAAAGTATGCCACGGCTGTCTAAATGAACGAAAGCTATCCAGGTGAGCATGTGCAGGCCATTGGGGTCGTTTTCGTTGGGATGAAATTGCTCAAAGCGGTCGGTGCGTGGGTCGTAGCTGCTCAGGAAGTTGTTGTAATAGCGGCCAAACCAGATACGTCCCAGGCTGTCTTCTACAAAACCAGAGGCTGAGGCAAGCTCCGGCAAAAGCTCCACTTTTTGCGTTTTCAGGTCGTACCGGTAGCCGATTTCGAAAGTGGCCAACCACATTTTTCCTCGGGAATCCACAAAGAAAACAGAACCGTAAAGGTCAAAGACCGGCCAGTGCTTTGGGTTGTTTTTATAGTTCCAAACCTCGCCCGTTTCAGGGTTGTACCGCATCGGCTTCCTATTTTTTTCAAACCAAAACCAGCCCTCGGTATCTTCATAGATTTTGCCCTCATTGCCGGCTTTGTCCAAGTTCGCTGACATAGGAACGGGAATGAAGCCTCCTTTTTTTTTATCAAAAAGCAAGAGGCCGTGCGAATCAGTATTGGCCCAAATGCGCCCCTTGCTGTCTTCATGCATCCCGCCAATGTAAAATGTCAAGGGAAAATGGAGGGTCGAATCCCGGCCTGCTGACCTGACATAAAAAGACTGCACCTCCCCCGAAGCAGGAGACAACCTTCGGATGCATTTTTTCTCATCATAAAACCAAATGTCGCCCCGTGAATCGGCCAGCAAGAGCGTGATGGCGAGGTAAGTATCTGTGGATAAGGCGTTTTTATCAGGTTTTGGGTAGCCCTTTACGACCGTCTCGCCATCGTACCGCCAGATGCCGCTCTTTGCCCCAATCCAAATAAAACCACGCTTTTTATCTTCAACAATGGAGGGGTCTAAGCGGGTGCCGAGGCCGTCTTTTTCGGTGAGGTGGAAAAAACGAAACGGCGCAGGCTGTGCTAGGACGGGGTATAAAATAGGAAAATATACTATAAAAAACAGCCATCCAGGCAATGTTTTCAGGAAATGAAAATTAGCATGTTTCATTGATTTTGGCATTGAGGGCGGGACAAATCGAGCATTTGCTTTTGTTTTCCGTTTGATAAGCGGGCTAAAACTATTTTTGTCACTTGGTATCAATTGAGATTGGCTGAAACGCCAAGCAAAAATAATGTTTGCCACCAATTCTTGGCCATTTATTTAACGCTTGCACTTGACCCCTACTTTTTTCCAAAACAGCGTGAATACAGCTTTTTCTTTTCTTTAATGAGGCAACTATCTTTGCCCGAAAAATAAATCATCCATGCGAGTCTACTTGACTTTTCTTTTCTTGTTTTCTTTCCTTGGCTTGGAAGCCCAGCCACTTTTCACCCTCACACCAGATACCGTGTTTGCAACAAAACCGGCGTCCACCTTCACGATGTACAACTATGCTCAATTCGATAACCTCAGTGGTGACACATTGGCCATGCGGTGGGTGAAAACGCAAACCATCATCCAGCAGTCGGGGGGCCATGGCGGCCAAGGCTTTGGTGATTGGACGATTTCCCTGCAAGACCCCATCAATTTTTTCAACCCGGCCATGGAGGTGGACAGTGCCGATTTTGAGCTGTTGCCCGTCACAAGCGCTACCGATAAGTTTATAACGCAGTTGTACCCGAACGGGCAAAAAGGCACGCTTTCGATGACCTACAAAATATTCGCAGTGAACGACCCTGGGAATTTTGTCGAAGTCGTTTTCGATTACACCGTCACGACTTCCACGACCTCCGTCAGCGAGACTGGAGCACCAGCGTGGTTGGAGGTGTTTCCCAATCCTGCCAACGACTTGGTCCAGGTGCGGAACAACTCCGGGGCAGCCATACCGCTTCGCTTGCTCTCCGCAAATGGGCAATGCCTCCAAGGACTGGAGTTGCAGGGCATGGAGACCAAAGCTTTGGATATTTCGAAAGAGCCACCCGGCCTTTATTTTTTTGTGGTGCAAAATAATTCCAAGGTGTCGGCCATCAAATTCACAAAAAAATAGTGCCTGTTCAGATTGTCAGGTTGTGGAACTTCAGAACGTTTTTATGCTAAAAATCGGCGTCATCGGCGCAGGCCACCTCGGCAAAATCCACCTCAAATGCCTCCTCGAACTCAAGGAGCATTTCCAGCTCGTCGGCCTGTTCGACATTGACCCGGAAGTGGCTTTGGCCGCTTCGCAACAGTTTGACATTCAATCATTTGCGACCTACGAAGCCCTGCTGGATGCCGTGGACGTGGTGGACATCGTGACGCCGACCCTGACGCATTTTTCTTTGGCAAAAACGGCCATTGAGCGGGGCAAGCACCTCTTCATCGAAAAGCCCGTGACGCAGACCGTGGCGGAGGCGCAGTCGCTCATTGCGCTAGCGGAAAAACACGGCGTGGTGGTGCAAGTGGGCCACGTA
>JBGSWN010000113.1:0-37146 GCA_041752395.1 Saprospiraceae bacterium
CCTTTGGGTGGTTTGGCTACCAGCGACGATTGGCAAAAGACTATGAAGAAAAAGAGGAACATTCTGTCGCTTTTATTCAATGGTCTATGATTCGGCTTATGGTTATCAAGCTCGCTCATTGATTTTTAAACAACCTCTAAGGGCCACTGGACGCCTCTTCAATGTCAGCCATTTTTTCGTCCAAACGGCATTAAAAAAAAAGCCCGTGACCTAGCTAGGCCCCTTCAAGGAAACAATTGACGAGGCTTACCCCGGCGACGTACTAGAAGTTGACGAGGTTTTCACTTTTGTCCTAATGAAAATCAATGAGATACGCATTTGGATTGCACAGTGCAGGGAAACTCGGCAGATACTGTCGTTCTTCATCGGGGACGGCTCGATGGAGTCCTGCAGGCGGCTGTGGCGAAAGCTGCCATACGGATACCTGAATTGCAACAGTTTCAGTGATTTCTGGCGCTCGTACAACTGCTTGCCGCCCCATGCGCACACAAAGGTCGGCAAGGAAACCGGGGAAACAGCGCACGTCGAGCGTGCTCAACAACACCATCCGCCAACGATTCAGTAGGATGGTGAGGAGAAGCCTCTCCTTCTCGAAGAAGGAGTATATGCTCAACCTGCATTTCAAGTTGTTTGCCTATCACTATAATATTGAATGTATCAGTTAAAAATTGCCACTACCGCCTACTCTTTTAATAGGATTTTCGGCTTCCTCCTTTTTTCATTTGATTGATTAAACTATTCAGGATATAAAAAGCATACTTCACCTAGCCACCATTGCGGATGCAGGTTTTTCTTGATTAAATATGGGGAAAAAGCAGACCGGCTATTCACTTTAAAAATAAATAAAAAATACCGGCCTGCGTATTAGCCAGTGCTAGGGTTGTAGGTGCTTTGATTTGGTGGAAGCCTTGGCCAAAAACTAGGGCTAGGCTGGATGGCAGGTGGAAAGGATTTTTCATTTTATTCAATTTTTAAAGTGATAGACCATAAACTTTAGGCCGTGACAATCCTTGGGTAAACCCTTTCACGGGTTGCACTAAGATTTTTGTTGTTCCATTTTTTGCCCGAGGTCAGGGGCTTCGTAGTTTGTGCTTATCCGCTTGGATATAAAGGTGTCAAAATTGCCATTGTTTTCTTTTTTGCTGGCAACCTGATTTGCTAGAATTGGTGTTGTTTTCATTTGATAGGCCAAAGCTAGCTGCACCCATTTCGCTGCGCAAAGACAAATACAGGGATTACTTTCGTTTATTTTTAAATAAAGTAGGCGATTTATTTAGTTAAACACCTGTATATCAATTGCTTGTAGAACTTCCTTGCTTTTCATTTTTTTTCAATATTTTTTATCGAAAAAAATATTGCAACATTCATTTCCCTACTATTCGCCATCATGACATCTTCCTCTGGCAGCCATCCAACATGAAACGAAATGGTAGTGGGTCAAATGGGTTGAGTAAGCACCAGATTTCCGAAATCTCACACCCACCTATTTGACCCACCACCCCAACGTTTTTGAAATCCTTCGAGCCCGTCATTCAGCAGTATCGTTCCCCTTTTTAGGGGCTTCCGGCAGGTGAAGGAACAGGAGGCAAATCGTTGCCATGAAAAAGAGGATGATGTCGTTCATGATTGTTTTGATTTGATTCATTTAAGTATAGCGACACCACTTTGAAGTTTAAATGAAGTGGTATCTAACTATCATCATTGGTATTTATGGCTTTTGAACGATAATTTTTTCCTGCAGGGTTTCCACTCCATCCACTACCTCCAACCAGTAAATCCCTGGCCCCAGGCCACTCACATCCAGGGAGTTGGCTGCTACGGTGGCAGGCTGCTGATGCAGCAACTGCCCGGTGGTGGCGTAAAGCCTGATGGTAACTCCTTCACTTGGTTCACTGTCATAGATGACCGTCAGCACACCTTGGCTTGTTGGGTTCGGATAGACCTGAAGGGTTGGAACCCGGCCCCATTTTACCAGTACACTCCTGACAACTGAATACTCGAACCTCCCATCGAAGTCCATCTGCCTGAGGCGGTAGTAGTCTGTGCCGGGCATCGGGCGCTCGTCTATCCAGCTGTAGGAATGCTCCGCATATGTGGTGCCATGGCCTTCCACGAAGCCTAGGGTCTGCCAGTTGCGCCCGTCCAGGCTCCGCTCGATGTCGAAGCCCCGGTTGTTGAGCTCGCTGGCGGTCTGCCAGTCGAGCTGGGTGGTCTGGTTGGGGAGGAGGTTGGCGCGGAAGAAGACCATTTCTACAGGCAACGACACGTCCAGCCCCAATAGACAGTTTGGGTTCGTGGCGAATATCTGGGTGTCGTCATCGTCCAAGAAAACTATGGTTTCCGTAGTGCCCCCGTTATAGCTCCAGACCATCCCCGACGTCTCGTTGGGATTCGCTATTTCGAAGTTTATTTGGCCGATTTCTGTCCAGTCCGGTTCCTGGGCTATTGTTGCTCCTGGCAATATACCCGGGAATGCCAATTCTAAGTTAAAAGAAGCCTCTCCCAGGGCTGGTATGGTTACCCCTGGAGGTTGATAATATGGTACCCCCAATGGGGATGATTCTAACGTAGGATTGCTCAGGCCTCCAGTATTGTACGAAAACTGCAGGTTGCTCGAGCCCAGGTTAAATACAGCACTGCCCTGCATCTCTATCTTCACCACTAGGTTGGAGCCGTTGTTCGAGACCTCGGTCAGTTGCAGGCAAAATGTCTGTCCGTAGGCCAGGGCCGTGGCCGCAAGTGCGGCCACGGCAGATAAAAGTATCTTTCTCATTTTTTTTGTTTTAAGTTTAAGAAGTCTTAATCCTTGGGTGTCATCAGTCAAGTTGCTCAACCTTGGAGTTGTTGACTCGCCAATAAAGGTTTTTGTCAACGGCATTCACCGCACCGTCAAGGTTGAAGTCTGCCTTTGAGTTCAGGTAATTGTAGGGCTGTCCGTTCTGTGGCCTCCAGTAAAGGTTCTTGTCAACCGCATTGATTTGGCCATCCTTGTTCGCATCCCCAGAAATCAGGGCCATGATGGTACCAATCTGGCTCTGGGCATTCGTCCCGTAAGTTTGAAACAGCGGGTCGGTGAAGTCCAATGACGTGACCCCTTTGGCGCTGATTTCGTATTGGTTCAGCGAACGGATGCCCAAGTGGTTGCGGTACCTCAGCACGACGAAGTAGTCGTCGTCGAAAATCTCGCAGATTTTCACGTTGGAAGTGCCGTCCAGGCCCACGATGTCCCCGTCCCGTTGCAGCAGTACCGGCTCGGAATACTCCACCACGGTCGGGGTGGTCTTGTCCCGGATTTCCAGTACCATCCAGTCCACGATGGCGTCGTCGCCGGTCACGTCGAGCACCGACTGGGCGATGGTCTGCCCACCGCTGTTGCCGGTGTAGGTGAAGCCCAGGTCGGTGTAGGGTTCGGTCAGCGGAATGTGGCCGCCGGCCCTCAGGCCATCGTTCATCAGTCCGGTACCGGAGTTGTACGGTCCTTCCAAGAAGGCGGCGAGGGATAGCTCAGACGACTGCCCCAGCCAGTTGGAAGTACCGGTGTTCAAGGTAAAATTCACCAGTGTACCATCGTGGTTGTTCACGGTACGGTCGTCCAAGGTGGTCTCGGAAGTATTGTCCCCACCGCCTACTGCATTCTGGTTGTTGAAATCATAGTAGCCCGTCAGGTCTGTCTCGACGCCGGAAAACCCAGCGTTCAGGAAGGCATTGATTTCGTGGTAGCTGCGGGCTTCGCTCCAAATGCGGACTTCATCCATTTCACCCTTGTATTCGAATGGGTCAAATTGGGTACAGGGTGAGTCCCCGGCCTTCAGGTCGGTCGTATTGGACAGGTTGGCGGGGGAGTACCCGAAGGCCACCACACCTCCATCAACGTACATCCGTATGCCTGCACCGGTGCGGGTGATGGCCACGTGGTGCCAATTGCCGTCGTTCACGGTACCGGGACTATTTACACTGACATAGTGCAGCCCCGAAGTGTTCTCGCAGACCTCAAAATCCAGTTTCCCGTTGGAAATGGCCAATGACCAGAAATTGGTGTAGCTGCAGATGTCCCTTTTCACCAAGAGGGCAGCCGTATTGTCAGCGGTCTTGAAACGGCACTCGACCGTAAAGTCACCTGTGCCGAAATTGCCCAATGTGTTGCCGAAATTGACCAGGTCAGGGGCCATATCGTCGTCGAATTCCAGGATGAGCCGTGCCTCGTCCGTCATGCCGTTGCAGTTGTCGTCGGTGCCGTTGCCGCACTTGTCGTTGGCGTGCGGGTGGATGTCCCCGGCCGAGTCGTTGCAGTCTCCGGCCACCATTACATAGTTGGAGAGACAGAAATCGGTGGAGGACATGGCCGGGTTGCCATAGCCGTCGGCATCGCTGTCGAGGTAGCGGGCCACGTCCGGGTCGCCGCTGAAGTTGGATGCATTGCCCGTGAGGGCAAAGTTTTGCAGCGTCCCGTCATGGCCGTTTCCGGAAAAATCCTGCGTGGAGGCGGTGCTTGTGTTCGCTCCGTCCAAAGCACCATTTTCGAAAGGAAGATAGACCTGCAAACTGGCCGGGGAGGGGTTCATCTGGCAGAACATGTTGTCCGTGATTTCCTCCTGAGTACGTACTACGTCCCAGATGCGGAGTTCGTCCAATTTGGCGTTGGCGTTGGCATCGCCGCTATAGTTGCTTCTTCCGATGTAGCAGTTGGTGCGGGATACATTGTTCGGAACATTGATGGTCCCGCTGGCTACCAGTTCACCGTTGATGTAGATTTTGGCCAAAGTGCCTTCCAAGGTAGCTGACAGATGCGACCATTTGTTCAGTGGAAGGTCAACCGGAGAAACGATGCTGCTCCAATTTGCTCCATCAACGACTGCCAGAAAGGGCTTACCTGTCGTGCCAGCATCTGAAAGTCCAAGTACGATATTTTCGTCTCCAGCCCCATTTCCAAAGTCAAGCACCCTCGACCAGTTGTTGTGCGCTTTCGGATACACCCAAGATTCAACGGTGAAATCACCATCGAAATATACGTCATCCGGCAAATCCACATAATCGTCCGTGCCGTCGAAATCCAGTCCGGTGTCGCAATCCGTTTTGGCTGTCACCGCTTTGGTCAAGGTGATATTGCCGCAAGGGGTAGCGACCACACATTGTACCGTACCACTTGTGCTGGCATTCGGTGTGACCGTGATTGTTGAAGTGGTGGAAGTGCCCGTCCAGCCCAAAGGCAGGGACCAGGTATAGGCAGTTGCGGTAGGCACCGTCACACTGTACGTCCAGTCCAGGCGTTGGCAGACCACCGCCGAACCATTGATGCTCAAGACACCCAGCCCGTCAATGTCGCCGTCGCAGTTGTCATCAATACTGTTGCAGATTTCAGTGGCGCCGGGGTTGATACTGGCGTTGGTATCGTCGCAATCCGTGTTGTCGAGGACATAGCCAACTGGCTGGCCGCAGGTGGTCACCGATACGTTCGGGTCGCCGTAGGTGTCACCATCGGTATCGGCATAGTAGCTGGTCGGTGCGCCAGAGCAGGCGTTGCCCGTGGCCACCCCGCCCACGCTCACGAAATTGCTGCTGCTGCCATTGAGGGCGAAGCCATTGAAAGTGCCGTTGGGGCCAGTGGTAGCGATCAGGCTTGGTGCGCCGGTATTGTTGCCTCCGGCAAGACCTTGGTTGAACTGGTAATAAGCAACCAGGCCGGTTTCCGAACCAGTTAGTTCACAGTTTTTGAAATGGTTGATTTCGCCACAGCTACGTACCGTGTTCCAGATTCGGAACTCGTCCAGTTGGCCGTTGTAATCCCTTTCGCTGCCTGCGCTGTAACCCCTTCCCAAAACAAAATCCGGGAAGCTGGCCGGCCAATTGGTACGGGTGACGTTCACCACTTCTACCCCGTTGAGGTAGATGTAGAGTTTGCTATTCGTCTTGTCGCCTACCACGGCCACATGCTGCCAGGTAGTGGGCAGTGTGCTGGACAATGGGACAATGGTATATCCGGTACCGTTCAGAAAAAGGGTGAGATGCCCGGTAGGCCAGTTCGAACTGATTTCCATCCTGATGCCATTGTTGCTGGCAAGGTCGTCTGAATGGAAAACGTTTTCATAATTGTTCTCGCCCGCAGGTTTCAGCCAAGTTTCAACCGTCCAGTCCGTCACACTGCCCAGGTCACCGAGGGAGACGTAGTCGGCAGTCCCGCCAAAGTCCAATGCTGCGCCGGGACAGCCCTCATCCGTCATGCCATCACAGTCGTCGTCAATGCCGTTGCCGCAGATTTCCATTGCATTCGGATTGATGTCGAGGTCGTTGTCGTTGCAGTCATCATTGTTGTCCACATAACCCATTGGAGCGACGCAGTCATAAACAGCAGTGGCGTTGTCGTCACCAAAGGTGTCCATATCGGTATCCGGATAGTAGGCCGTGAGTGCAGGTGCATTCCCGGTGCAGGCGTTTCCAGTGGTCACCCCGCCTGTGGCGAGGAAGTTACTGGTGCTGCCGTTGAGGGCAAAACCAGAGAACGTACCGTTGGGGCCAGTGGTGGCCGTGAGGCTGGTTTCTGCGGTGTTATTCCCTCCGGCAAAACCTTGGTTGAACTGGTAATAGGCCACCAGACCAGTTTCCGTACCGGCCAACTCGCAGTCCTTGAAATGGTCGATTTCGGCACAGGTGCGCACTGTGTTCCAGAACCTGACTTCATCAACTTTTCCGTCTAAATAAAAATCATCTGAGCTGAATTTCACTTTTCCAATATGCAAGGGGACATTGGCATTGGCCAAACTTCCATTTGCCGCAACGGAACCCGCTAAGGTGCCATTGTGATACAACTTGAGGACACTGCCATCATAGGTAAGGGCAAGGTGTTGCCATTGATTGAGGGTGAGAACATTGGAAGTAATATCGAAGAAAGTACCAGCGCTGTTTCTGAAGCGGGCTTCTACTTGGGTTGCGCTGAGCTGCAAAAGATAAAAATCTGCATTTGAATCATTCCTCCATCCAAAAAATCCGTCAAAATCTGGCCAATTAGCATTATTGGTAGGGTAAACCCAACCACTCATGGATAGGGTGTTTCCGAGTAAATTGGCCGTAAAATTTGGTACTTCAACAAAATCATTCGCTCCATCAAAATCCAAAGTAGCCCCAGCTTCGACCCCTGTTCCCTGTACATCAAAGGTGTAAGGGTTTTCATCTGAATCATCATTATTGATGGTCACGGTGGCCGTATGCGCACCGGTTGACTGCGGCATGAAAGTGACCGTGAACGTGGTGCTGCCTGCGGCTGCAACCGGACTGGCCGCTGCCTGCGTGACCGCAAAATTAGTTGTATTGGAAATACTGATGCTGGAGATGGTCAGGTCGTCTCCACCTGTGTTTTCAATGGTAAAGGTGTGCACGCCAGTGCCTGTGGTCAATACCGCACCAAAGTCAGTATCATCAGCTGTGCTCGGTGTAACATCCCCATCGGCGATGGAAATGCCCATTCCTTTCACATCTATTTCAGGGCCGCAGCCATCGTCAATGCCGTTGGCACAATCGTCGTCAATGCCGTTGCCGCAGATTTCGGTGGCGCCGGGGTTGATGGCCGCCACGGCGTCGTTGCAATCATCGGTGCCAGTACTCCCGGATGCCAGTTCGCCGAGCACGAATCCGTTGGCCGGGCGTAAACACTGTGTCAAGCTGGAGCCACCATAGTTGTCGCTGTCGCCGTCAATGTACCAGACCTGGTTGGGGTGCTCCTTCGCATCAGCATCATCGCAATCGTCGGTACCGTTCCCGCTCAGTTCGCTGAGCACAAAACCGTTGGTCGGCCGGACACAGGCAGTGGTTGAAGACACGCCGTAATCATCGCCATCGGCATCAATGTACCAAGTCTGACCGGGATATTCGTTGGCATCGGTGTCATCACAATCGTCGGTGCCGTTCCCGCTCAGTTCGCTGAGCACAAAGCCATTGGTTGGCCGGACGCAGGCAGTGGTTGAGGAAACGCCGTAATCATCGCCATCGCCATCAATGTACCAGGTTTGGCCGGGGTATTCATTTGCATCGGCATCGTTACAATCGGTATTGTCGGTCACGTGGTTGGCGGGCTGCGAACAAGCCTGCATGGTGCTGCTTAGGTCGCCGTAGCCATCGCCGTCCGTGTCGGCGTAATACGTGGTGGTCACACCCTCGTCAATCTGGCTGTCGCAGTCGTCGTCAACGGCGTTGCACACCTCCGTTGCGCCGGGATGGATGTCCGCCTCCGTGTCGTCGCAGTCAGTGTTATTAGCCACATGGTTGGCGGGCTGTGTACAGGCTGATTGGCTGGAGCCGGCGTCACCATAGCCATCACCATCGGTGTCGGCATACCAAAGGGTGGTCGCATCTCCGGTACCCTGAATGTTGAAATTATAAGGGTTTTCGTTGGCATCGTTGTTTGTGATGGAAATGGTAGCCGTGCGCAGTCCACTGGCGGATGGGTCTAACTGGACGGTGAAAGTGGTGTTGCCACTGGCGGCCACCGGAGAGCTTGGCTGCGTAGTGACTGTGAAGTCGGTGGCATGGGTGCCGCTGATGGCCACCTTGGGTGTGCCGCTTAGCAAGAGGTTTGCCGTACCAGTATTGTTGATGGTATAAGTGAAGGATTGCGTAGCGCCTACCACGCAGACATTACCGAAGTCGGTGTCGTTGGTGGTGGAAGGGGTGGTGCTGCCATCGGCGATGGGGCCGCCGCCCGCATCGGTGATGTCCATTTCCGGTAAGGAGGCTACGACGGTCAACGATACGTCGTTGCCAGTTCCGCCGATATAGGAAATGGCGGCGACAAGCCCTGAACCGAGGAAGTTGGGGATGGTTGCCCCTTCCGCCAGGCCAGTGAAGGTGCCGGTGATTGCATCCGAGCCGTCGTTGTCCACGATGAGGAAAGTCTCCCCGCCGACGGGCACGTAGCTGCCGCTCAACACCAGGTCAACGCCCGTGAGGTTGATGACGCCGACGACAGTGAGCTGGGTATAATTTGAGATGGTGGTGATGGCGATAGCGAGGTTGCTGCCATTGGCGAAGGAAAGGTTGCTGGCGGTCACGTCCGTGGTAGTCAAAGTGGGCTTTACCGCTTTGGGCGAGTCGCCGCAATCGAGCAGGAGGGTGCCGGTGCCTGCGCTGATTTGCCCACCGCTGATGAGGATGTCACCGGCAGTAATCAGGTTGATATCCGAGCCGGTATGTGTGATGGCGGCGCTGACGGTAATGTTTCCTGCCTGTGCATGGCCGATGTTTATCGTGCCGCCGGTGACGAGGTTGAGTTCGGCATCGGAGAGTTGGAGAGGGCCGCCGTTGTAATCGAAGACCGGGCCGAGGTCGATTGAGATATTGTCGGAGGTGCGGAAGGTGACGCTGCTGCTGCCGTTGGCACTTACCGGGCCGCTGATTTTCATGCTGTTGGCGATGAGGGTGAGGTTGCCCCCGTTGTTGGCGGTGGTGATGGTGCCAACTGATGTAAAAATGCCAATCGAGGTACCGCTGCCGCCGCCACCTGCCGTGCCGGTCACGGTCACGTTGCCCATTGAGGAAGTGATGCGGGCATCGAAGTTGCTTACAAAAACCCCATGATTTGAACCGGCAGAGCCATTGCCGCCGTTGCCCACCACGGTAACGGTGCCGGTGCTGCCTGCCGAGATTGTTCCGGCATTGTTCACATAGACCCCATAGCTGCTATTACTTATTCCCGTGCCGCCGCCCATGGCGGTCACGCTCACGTTGCCGCCCGAGGAGGTTATGGCAGAAGATGCCGCATTGACATACACACCATAATTGGCAGTTGCTGTTGAAGCAAACGAGCCATTGCCCACCACGGTAACTGTGCCGCTGCCACCTGCCGTTATTTGTCCGGTAGACTCTACGGAAACTCCACGGTTATTAGGACCCGTGCCGCCGCCCGAGCCTGTGACGCTCACATTGCCGCCAGACGAGGTAATCTTGGCAGCGGCTGTGCTTACAAAAACCCCATAATTTGAACCGGCAGAGCCATTGCCGCCGTTGCCCACCACGGTAACTGTGCCGGTGCTGCCTGCCGAGATTGTTCCGGCTATGAACACATAGACCCCATAGTTGAGACTACTTGCTGCAATGCCGCGGCCGTTGCCAGTCACGCTCACGTTGCCACCCGAGGAGGTGATGATAGATGTTACATACACCCCATAATTTGCTGTTCCTGATGAGAAGCTGCCGTTGCCCACCACAGTAACTGTCCCGCTGCTGCTTGCTGTTATTTGTCCGGTAGCCTCTACTGAAACTCCACGATTATTAGGACCCGAGCCGCCGCCCGTGCCTGTGACGCTCACGTTGCCTCCCTCGGAGGTGATTTTGGCAGCACTAGTGCTTACAAAAACCCCATAATTTGAACCGGCAGAGCCGTTGCCACCGTTGCCCACAACAGTAACCGTCCCGCTGCCGCCTGCCGAGATTGTTGCTGCTGTGAACACATAGACCCCATAGTTGTTTGTACTGGTTCCACCCGAGCCGCCGCCCGTGCCTGTGACGCTCACGTTGCCCCCCAAGGAGGTAATGGCAGAGTTGCCCGCAGTTACATGCATCCCATAATTGCCAGCCGTGGTCGAATTGCCACCCCTGCCGATGACGGAAACCGCCCCGGCGCCGCCATTGATTTTGCCGCCGGCCTGCACAAAAACCCCGTACCGAGCGCCGCTGTTTCCGCCCTTGCCCATTACCGTCAGCGTGCCGGTGCCAGTGCAAATCAGCTTGCTGTTTGCGCCCGTAATGGTCACGCCATTAAATGCGCCAGCGGTCGGCGATGCTTGTTGGTTGGCTTCCACGAGGAGGTTGCCGTTGTCCGTTTCGATGCTCGCCCCGGCGTTTACGGTGACGCTTTGGCTCACTTTCACGGTGGCCGAGCCGGTTCCGGAAAGCACCAGATTAGCATTCGTTGCCACGACGAGGGCATCGGTACCAGGGGTGCCGCCATCGTTTTGGAGGTCTAGGTCGAGGTTGGCTCCGGCGGCGAAGGTGATGTCACCGTTCATGTTCACGGTCTCGTTGCCAGTGCCGCCGTTGATGGTCAGGGAGGGCAGGTTGGCGGTAAATGCTGCGACATTAATAATGTCGTTGCCGCCCGCTGCATTGATGGTGATGGAAGTCAGCCCACTGATCGCTATATCTGCGGGTGTGGTAAATGCCGTGTTCGGGGCCCCATTTATCGAATAAGTCCGAGTGGTGGGCGTCACCACGAAACGGATGTTGGTGCCGCTTTCGCTCATGGCGATGGTTTCACCATTGTTCAAGTTGTCGGTGATGACGAGGGCGCCGCCCGTGGTCGTGATGGTATAATCGGGGCAGCCCTCGTCCACATTCCCGTCGCAGTTGTCGTCTATGCCGTTGCAGATTTCCGTGGCACCGGGGTTGACGGTGTCATCGGTGTCGTCGCAGTCGGTGTTGTCAGCAACATAGTTGGCTGGTGGCGTACAGGTAGGGTTGCTGGCGTATGGGCTGGCTGGGTCACCGTAGCCATCCTGGTCAAAGTCATAGTAGTAGTTGGTATTGGCGGCACTGGTGACGGCCAAATCATAGGCAGTCGAACCACAACCGAGCGTGGCCGTCACATTCCCACTGCCCGCTCCGGCGGTCACGGTGATGCTCTCGGTATTTGCGCCAGCGGTGATGTTCCAGCCTGATGGCAAAGACCAAGTGACGGCTTGGGTATTAGGCAAATCAATGGAATAGACCAGTCCGGTTTCGCCCGCACAAGAAGTGGTCGGGCCGGTGACGGTCGGGGCAGCCATGCTGTTCACGAAATTGGAGGTGGTGCCAGTTAGGGTAAAACTGTTCAGGTTAATGACCTGATTGTCAGGACCATAATCGCCCACCGCAGTTAATAAACCATTGTTCCCCCCAGGGCTGCCATCCTCTAAGGGCAAATAAAGTATCATATTGGACAATGGGCAAGAAATAGGGCACAGCATATAGTCCTTCAATTCTTGCAGTGTACGTGCATCGTCCCAAATGCGTACTTCATCCATCAGCCCATCAAAAAAGCGGCTTGGGCTGCCATCGCAATTGTAGCGAGTGCCCAGTACAAATTGGGCAGTGTTGGTCATGTTATGATTGGAGGTGCCTGTACCATCAAGCACCCCATCAATGTAGATATTCACCGTTGTCCCCGAACGGGTCACGGCGATGTGGTGCCACTGGTTATTGTTTACGGTATTGCTGCTGGTGATGGCAGGTGCAGAAGATGGCGGCCTGAACTCTATTTTTCCACTACCCACCAAGAGCTCCCAATTGGTGCCACATCCGTTCAATTTTCCAGCTAATCCAGCATAGCTGTCGGATGTTTTTATCCACATCTCTATGGTGAAATCACTTGTTCCGAAATTTCCAAAAGTAGTGCTGGTTGCTTGTAGGAAATCGCTGTTGCCGTCAAAATCAAGTGCTGTTCCGCCCAAAAGTGTATTGTTGGTAACAAGCGGCGCAGTGCTCACCGTTTTGGTGATGTCCACCACCGTGCCGCAGCCCAGTGTGGCCGCACCGGTGACGGTGCCGCCATTTGCACCAGCGGTCACATTGATGCTTTCGGTGGTGGAAGTCCCTGTCCAGCCATTCGGTAGCGTCCACGCTACGATAGGGCTGCCGGGCAGGTCAAATGAAAATTCTGCCGATTCACCGGGGCAGAGCAAGGCGGGGCCTACCATCTCATCGGTCTGGATGCCGTCCACGAAATTGGAAGCATTGCCAGTCAGGTTGAAATTGAGCAGGTTGACGATGTTAGAATAGGAGCTGTAATCGAGGGTGGAAGCGGAATTGCTGCCCCCCGGTATTTTATCTTCAAAAGGCAGGTAAAGCAGCATGGATGGTGGCGCACATTCAATCGGGCAGTTCATGTTTGCCTGAAGTTCCGTTTGACTGCGGGACACGTCCCAAACACGTATTTCGTCCATTTGGCCGACGAAATAGTTTCCGGAATTGACATCACAATTGTCCCTTGAGCCAAAGGTCAGCTTGGCGCTGTTGTTCAGGTTGACCCCGAAAGTTGTGGTGCCATCCGGCACGCCGTCCACATAAAAAGTGAAGGTAGTACCGCTGCGGGTGAGCGCAACGTGGTGCCAAACGCCATTGCTGACTGTCAGGCTACCTGTTAAACTGCCTCCAGGAAAGCTCAAAAAGAGCTTTCCACCACTCAAAAATATTTCCCAGTTCGTGCCACAATTGTCGATTTTATTGGCAAGGGCGCCATACTGGTCGTTCGTTTTGACGAGCATTTCCACGGTAAAATCTCCCGTTCCGAAATTGCCCGTGGTGGTGTTGTCCACCTCCATTTGGTCGGCGCTGCCATCAAAATCGAGGACCACACCGTCGAAAATTTTTGTGTTGGAAAGTGGGAGGCTAGCGCCCACGGGTTTAGAAATACTGACCACCGTGCCACAGGAATAAGTTGCAACAGCAGTAATGTCGTCCTCATCACTTCCGGCGGTCACGGTGATGCTCTCGGAGGTGGAAGTGCCTGTCCAGTCGCTCGGCAAAGTCCAAACCACGGCGGGCGTGCCGGGCAAATCAATAGTGTATACAGCCGTCAGTCCAGTACAGAGGATAGCCGGGCCGTCCATTTCTGGCGTGGCGATGCCGCCCACAAAATTGGAGGCATTGCCCGAAAGGGCAAATCCTATCAGGTTAGCGGCATTGGAATAGATGCTGTAATCGTCGGCTGTGGCCGAGTTGCTTCCCCCGGCCGAACCATCCTCGAAAGGTAGATAGAGCAGCATGGAAGGTGGTGCACATGAGATGGGACAGGCCATGTTGTCCTGGATTTCCTGCTGGGTACGGGCCACGTTCCAGATGCGGACTTCGTCTATTTGGCCCGGGAAATCAGCCACTCCTGGATCGTTGGAGCGGTAACCGAAGTTGACCTTCCCATTGCTTTTGAAGTTCTGGACAGAGGCGGCAGAGGCATCTACTGCGCCGTCCACGTAAAAAGTGAAGGTGTTCCCGGAGCGGACGATGGCCAAGTGGTGCCATTGTCCATTGTTCACAGCCGTATTGCCCTGCAAAACCAAGCCCCCTGTTGCTTGCATGGTGATTTTACCCGAAGCGAGATAGATGTCCCAAGGGGCGAAACCAGAGACGTTCATCAATTTGCTGGCAAGAGCAGCATAGCTTTCGGACGTTTTCACCCACATTTCAATAGTGAAGGCCCCAGTGCCGAAGTTGCCCACGCTGTTGTCGTCAACCTCAACATAGTCCCCGCTGCCATCAAAATCCAGTGCTACACCATCAAAGAAAGTTGAATTGGAAAGCGGGGGAGTGTTTCCAATAATCTTGTTTATTGTCATCGTGCAATTTCCCATGTCAACTTCGGCAGTGATGGTTCCGCCGTTCGCACCAGCGTCCACGGTGATGGATTCAGAAGTTGAAGTTCCAGTCCAGCCAGTTGGCAAAGTCCAGACGACGGAAGGTGTGCCAGGGAAGTCAACGGAATACACGACATCAGTCGAGTTCGGGCAGACAATAGCAGCGCCCGAGATTTCCGGTGTGGCCTGCCCATTTACGAAATTGGAGGCGTTGCCCGAAAGGGCAAATCCATTCAGGGTAGCGGAGTTGGAGTATAAGCTGTAATCTTGGGTGGAAAGAAGGCCAGCATTGTTGCCATTAGCAATACCATCCTCAAAAGGGAGGTAAAGTCTCAAAGAAGTCGGCGTGCACTCGATGGGGCAAATCAGGTTGCCTTGGATTTCTTGCTGGGTTCGTGCTACATTCCAGATGCGGATTTCGTCCATCTGTCCGATAAATATGCTAGGCGGGTCAAATGGGCAGTTGTACCGAGCCCCGAAAACAAGTTTGTTTGCGTTGGAAAGGTCATCGTCGCAAGTACCGGAATTGTCAAAGACCCCATCAATGAAAATGCTGACTGTGGTGCCAGAACGGGTAACAGCAAGATGGTGCCAATCGCCATTATTAATTGTCAAACTTCCGGCGACTTCAGGGTCGTTTGGTGATTTGAACTTAACAACGCCATTTTGGAGGAAAACCTGCCAAGCAGCGCCACATCCATCTGTTTTTCCAGCAAGCCAAGCGTAATTGTCGGAGGTTTTGACCCACATTTCCACCGTGAAGTCCCCCGTACCAAAGTTGCCCGTAACAATATTGTCCAGTCGTACAAAATCATCCGAGCCATCAAAGTCAAGCGCCACGCCATCGAGCAATGAGGAATTGGAAAAGGGCGGCGTAGTGCTGATTGCTGTTTCAAAACTGATCGTTCCACAGGCCAGTGTGGCTTGGGCAGAAAGGACGCCACCGTTCGCACCGGGAGTTACAGTAATGCTCTCGGTAGTTGAGCTTCCCGACCATCCGGCGGGAATTGCCCATGTGACCGCAGGTGTACCGGGCAAGTCGATGGTATAAGTGGCTGTGCCCGAGCCTGGACAAAGGAGGCTTGGCCCGACAATTGCCCCGCTGCCTTTGCTGCCATCGGTCACGTTGGAAGTCGGCCCGTTCAGGGCCATGTTGTGCGGTACGGCTGCTCCGTAGGAACCGCTCACCGCATTGGGGAAGTTGGCGAGGGAAGTATTGTCGCCATTGATGCTCCCCACCTCGAAACTATAATAGGCTTTCAGGTTGGTCTCGCTGCCCGTTGGGGTGCAAAAGACATCGTTCAGGACATCGGCTGCGCTTCTGAGTTCGTCCCAAATTTTGATTTCATCCAAGCGGCCATGAAAATTTTGGTATTGGCCAAGAATGCCTGCGCCTATGGTGAGGTCATAACTGGTCTCGGCACTTGGGTCGGGCTCATTGTCATTTGGGCTGGGGTTGGTCGTGGGGTAAACATCAGATTCGATGAATACACCATTGATGTAACAGGTGACTTCTTTTGCCGACAAATCTCGGGTAATGGCTACGTGCTGCCACACATTGGTCTGCAGGGAAGTTGGGAATTCGTAGCTGTAATCGGATTGGTAAGAGTTATTCGAGGCTGTGCCGTGCTGGTAAAGGATGTTTCCATTCCCAAGCAATTTGACGACAAACTCCCTTCCGTTGAAAATCAAAGTTTGCACACCAGCTATTTCACTTGGGTTTACCCAAAAAGAAATGGTCAGGTCATCAATGAGGTCAAGCCCATTCTGGGCGGCCATGAGGTGGTCGTTGATGCCATCGAAATGGATAGACCCTCCGCAGGTGGCATTGTTGACCACTACTTCGAGCGGTTTATCGTCGCTGGAACCACAACCGTTGTTGGCTTTTACTTTCAGGATACCGCCGACGGCCGTGGTGGTCACGGAAATGCTGTTCGAGGTGGAACTGCCTGCCCATCCGGAGGGGAGTGTCCAAGTGTAATCGGCCGCTCCGGGAACGGGGGCGACGGAGTAGGTCATGGTAGCGCCCGAGCATACGATGGGCGAGCCGATGATTGCTCCGGGCAGAAGGGGGGCGGAACCGACGCAGTTGATGTTCAAAGTGACCACATTGGTGGTGTCCGTCAAGCATTCATTGGAGACTAGGCAGCGGTACTGGCGGTCATCGTAAATGATGCCAGCGGAGGCAATGGAATAGGCGGTTACATTTGCCCCTGAAATATTGGAAAACGAGCTTCCGCCATTGGTGCTGTGTTGCCATTGGAAGGTTGTGGCTCCACCTCCGGCACCTACGGCCATGCTGAAGTTAACAGCGCTGCCTTCGTTTACAGTTTGTGAAACGGGTTGGGTACCTATCTGCACCAAAAGCGGGTTGACCGACAATGCCTTCACCGTCGTGTTGGTACCACAAGCGTTTGTGCCAAATACCGTGATATTGCCTGAACCATTGCCGACTTTCACAAAAGCTAGGTTGCCTTGGTTGACCACGTCCCAGCCCGAAGGAGCCGTCCATGTCCAAATATCAATATCCGTATTGGGGGTGACGTAGTAGGTGTAATAGTTGTTTTCACAAGGTGTTGAAGTACCCGTGATAGTGCTGATGACAGGGGTGGGACAGGTCAGGCTGAGTGTGGCTGACGTGGAGGTTTTCACATCGCAACCATTGGCAAAAAAACAGCGGAACTGTTGGTTGTTTTGATTGCCCACCGTGGTAAAGCTGTATGTGCTTCCCGTTGCTCCTAGTATCGGACTAAATGTCGTTCCTCCGTCAGTGCTGTTTTCCCACTGATAAAATATATCGTTCCCTGTGGCAGTGACGCTGAAAGTTGCTGTTGCCCCAACCACCACAGTTACATTGCTTGGGTTGCCAGTAATGGTAATATTGCCAGCGGTGCAGGTCGGGCATTCGAGCTTGACACCCGAAGTAGATAAAATGATAGAACTGCCACTAATCAATTCTGCATCATTTGAGTTGACGGACTTATCTGGCATTCCGCCACTGTTGCAGCCTCCACAGGCTACTTCATCCATTGGATAATAAGCTAGGAGGCCAGTTTCGCTTCCAGACAAGATACAATCTTTGTTAGCGTTGATTTCCGCCAATGTCCTTGTAGTGTTCCAAACCCTAATTTCGTCCAGTTGCCCATTTAATGTGCTGGTATTGCAAATCGGCATTTTGCCAATCGCCAACTTGGCCGTATTGCTCAAGTTGTGGAGGCCGCCAGCAGTTTGGTTTTTGTCCAAAACGCCGTCCACATAAATATTGAAGCTGGTACCGGAGCGGGTAATGGCTAGGTGGTGCCAATCGCCATCGTTGACAACTTGCACACCTAGTGAGATGAGCGAAGGTATTCCATTTGGAGTATCGTATATTTCCAATCTGACTTTTCCACTCTCCAAGAGGATATTCCAAAATGAGCCTAAATCGCATACACTCCTTTTATTGAAGATATAAGCCAGCCCAGTTTCCTCCGTTTTTATCCATGTTTCGATGGTGAAATTTCCCGTGCCGAAATTCCCCAAGGTGTTGTTGTTGATTGCTGCGTAGTTGCCTGCACCGTCCAAGTGTAGCGCATTGGCCTGCACCGGAGGCGTAGTTCCATTCTCTATGTTGAAATTTTCATTGGAAACATCGAAAAATACATTGCCCACCGCTTCCACCTTGATGCGGGCCAAATTGGAGCAAAGGCCCGATGGTACGGTGATGCTCTCCGAACCATCATTGGCGGTAGAAGCTAACAGCACATGTGGCCAAGTATATCCGCCGTCGGTGGAAAGGGAAATTTTTACGTTCTGGCAGTCCACGTTGGCGTTGGTGGTGTTGGCTACATCCCAGGTCACGGTCTGGGTGCTGCCGCTTGCCCAGGTCCCGCAGGTATTTGGCGAGGAAACGAGGAAAGGCCCAGCCGTACCGTCCACTTCAAAGCTGATTTCGGTACTGGCCGTACCGCCTGTGCCAGGGTGGTTGTCCCGCACAAAAAAGCGGAACTTGAGGTTACGGGTATAGGTCGGCAGTTTTTCGTTGACGTTGGAAATGTTCTGCAAAAGCTCCGGGAGCTGGGGGAAAATCCGGGTCGGGGTAGTCACTGGGTTAAAGACCCTGAAAATAGGCACATCGCCCGAAGTAGGGTAGGTGTTCAGTGGTTCAGGGTTGGTGTAATCAATGGTTCCCCGGTTGTATTGTTCCCACGAATAAGTCAGGTTGTCATTGTCCGCATCAGTAGCCGCTCCGGTGAGGGCGAATGGGGTAGACTTGGGGATATGGAAGCCCCCGGCCGGCACCGTCAAGACGGGAATGTTGTTTCCGGTGGGCAATATTTTATAACAAGATTTGGAATCTATGTGGTCGGTGATGACGATATGCGACGTTACTCCAAAAAAATTGACATCCCCGGTGGGGCTAATATTGTCATCTCCACACGCTGCGGTGCCATAGGCCATTACGGTGGTACCACTTCCCAGCTCGGTCGCATGGGGATGTGCGCTGGCCACACCAGAACAGTGCGCCCAAATATGGGAACTGCCGAACTGGTGCCCAATCTCATGTGCCGTGAGGTCCAATTTATTGTATCCACTGAAATTACCTCCTTTCGTAGCATCATTGCAAATACTCTGAACGGCAGCGCCGCAGCATCCGCCACCTTTCACCAAGACCATTCCGATATCGAAGTTTTCGGAACCCAGCAACTGCGTGACGACAATGTGGTTGTCACCCAACATCTGGCCGCCGTCCTCCACTACGAAAGGGTCGGTCATGGGGTCGAGGAACAGGAGCAAATCTTCATTTTCTGGCAAGACAAAGCGCACAGCAAGGTCTCGCTCATACACTACATTGAGGGCGGAGAGGTTGTCGAGAACTCCGTTCAGCGCTTGTTCCTCCGTTGTCCACATCTGTTGTTGAGATACTTCGCCCACAATAGTGATGGCCAGTCGAAAAACCCGCAATTCGTCCCCCGTCTCGTTGGCTCCGGCCATCCTCATCTGCCCATTTTCTTCTTCCATTCCTATTTCTATGCCGTCGTGGCTGCACACAAAAGGCTCGTCCAAAGCAGGGTCATCTTTTCCCCAAAAACTCAGGTACTGGCTATTGTCTGTCTTTGATATTCTGCGGATATATACCGCTTTGTTTTTGGGCAAAGAGGAGAAGTAAGCGCTGAAGCCAACTGGGCTGACCGTAATCCGCCCGGTACAGAAAGGGTCGTCAATCCCTTTGATGACATAGGTCTTTATTTCAGGAAACTTCGCCGCCAGCCCCGGCTCCATCAGCGGGCTTTCCAAAATGCGAAAGCGCTCAAAGCTGCCATCCGGCATGGGCAGCCAAACGGAGGTGGAGTTGCTGATGTTGGATGTTCCCTCTTTCCCTGCCGTCCTACTCTGGCCGATGAAGCTTCCCAAATCCAGTTGGACGAGATGGCCTTTTTCGAAAACCGGCAGGTCAGGCAAGCGGTCTTCTGTGCTGGCCGAACGCTGCTCAATAGGTGCTGAGGACCAGAAATTGAGCTGCGCCTGTACCGCTGAAGGCACCGCTGCGAAAATCAAAAAGTAGAAAATGTTTTTTAGGGCTAAACGGAAAAGGGGTAAACAAGAATTCATAATCACAGGCATTTTAAAATGATAGTTCAATAATGTTTTTTTGTTGTACTGACGAGTGGCCAGTACTTTTCTTGGGATGGTCTTGAGCAGTAGTCCCGCTGCAGCCGGGCAAAAAAGAAACAGGGCAAGGCCGTGTTGGCTTGTCGAATGTTCCTATTGTTCCTTCGTAATAAAGTTTGATTTAGGGCAGCCACCCGCAGGTAGGTAAATAAAATACTAGGGCTTAATTCATTTGGTTTTCTATATTGGTTTCAGGTGTTTATGTTGTTGAAACAATTCTTTTTCTTGCAAGGGCAAATATCGAGACGCTCCTCGGTTTTTTTCCGCCAAGTTGGTTTCAGTATCCGTCAATTTGACATTTTTACGGGCACTCAATCCGTCAAAGAGGTGACTTAATCCGTCAAATTCTACCCTAATATACTGGTGGTCAGCTATTTATGGCCGCTGATGGCAATTTGCCAAATTTCTTCTTGAAACTCCTTGAAAAGCTTCTGACGCCAGTGTAACCTACCTCTGATGCGACTTGGGAAATGGACTTAGAATCTCCCGCTTCCAAGATTTTTATGCTGGTGTTCAGGCGCAGTTCCATGATGTGTTTTTGTGGCGTCACCCCGGTCAGTCGCTTGACCTGACGGAGCAGGGAAGATTCGCTCATCGCAAAATTTTTGGCCACCTCGGCGATGGTCAAAGTACTGTTTGAAAGGTTTTTCGTCACATATTCCTCAAATGCCCGCAACCATTGTTCATCATTTCCAGAAACTTCTGGGTCATCGTCCTGCGCCCTATTGCCGTTGGAGAATATCTGCACGGCATCCGCTTTCTCTGAAGCCAATTTTGCCTGTATGAGCCTATTTTTCTGCAAAAGCGACTTAACTTTTTTGCGTTGGCGAAGAAAACCCCAAGTGAGCGCACCAATGGCCAGCAGCGCGCCAATTATCAAAAAAAAGAAGCTCCGGACCTTTGTCTCGGTGGCCAGCAGTTGGTTTTCCTTTTCTGCTTTTTCGGTGGTAAGCTTTTCTTTTTGTTTTTTGAGCAGGTGCCGCTGTATGTCAAAACCGTTCCCCCTCTGCTTAAAAAGCGCATCATGGAACTGCCCTTTTTTGGTAAATTCCAACGCATCGGCAAATCGGCCTTCGGCTTCCGCCAAACGCGCTTTCAGTTTGAAATTTGCGGCCAGCAAATCGTCCAAGTTCAATTCTTGGGCCTTGGCTTCTGCCTGTTCGAGGAGATGCTTGGCCGCTGTGAAATTTTGACCTTCGATTTTCAGCTTGGCAATTGATTGCAGGGTTTGGATTTCCAGCCAACGGCTGGGCTCGGCTTCGCAGTGCAACAATGACTTTTGGTAAAAGGCAAGTGCTTTGGTAGTATCGCCTTTCGCCAAGGCCAGATCAGCCCGCCCCAAAGCGGAGAAGATAAGGTATTTGTACTCTGGTTGCCGAACCGGATCTGAAATTGGCGCAGCTTCGATAGCCACAATATGTTTTTCCGTTTCTTCGTACTTTCCGGCCGAGATGGTGTGACCAATCAGTAGGATATGGAATAGGAGGGCATTTTCGGCATCTCCGTTTGCAGAGGCCTCTGCCAAAACAGCTTCCATTTTTGGAAGCACCTCCTCCGGCGGACGGTGGTTCAGGCTACGCTCCAGTTCGTCCATCTTCATGCGGATGAGCGCCTCTTGGTCTCCAAGTTCAGTGAATAGGTCTTCCGCCAGTTCCATTTGTTCCACCGCTTGCTGGGAGTGGCCAAGGGCATCATGGAAGCGGTAGAGGTTAAGATGAGCATCGGCCTCGATTGCCGGGTTGTCAGCCTTTCGGGCGACTTTCACCATTTCCTCGCACACCGCAATGGCATCAGGCAACTGGAAGCGCCGCTCAAGCTTGTTGGTGATCCAAGCATAATCGCCCAGGAGGCATCCTGCATCTTTTCCGCATTTGCCTTTCACCAACAGAAAAATGAAACCCGAGGAAGCATCCCCCCCCTTTCTCCCTTCCAACTGGGTAGCGATGAGCGGCCATAAGTCGCTCTCTTCCGTCGCCCCTTTGCTGACCTGCGAAAAGAGGGTGCTGGGCAAAGCAAGTAAAAATAATGCAGCAATTGCCCAAGCTAGTTTATGGCAGAACGATATAATAGGTAATTTTTTTTTCAAAATGGGTATTAGCAAAGCACTTTTCAAACAGTATCAGATGACAAGCTAAAATTGGTTTTCTATCAGTTCGTACTACAAATATAGCTCGCCTACAATCAAAGTATCTAAAGACAAATTTTAGCCTAACTTTGTAAAAAAAATGTGGTTAAAATAAGAATTATGCTTCCAAGTCACTGGAAATCAACAAAATATCCTATTTTTAAACTTTGGTTATTTACTCAAATAAATAATTGTAAATGAAATAGCTTCAACAATTCCTGAAGCACAAACCGAAAAAAACACAGCATTTTTCTCAACAATACAACAAAATACATGCAAGATACAAAAATCATAAAACTCCTCCAAAGCCTGAGCGAGGAGGAAGTCCGCCGTTTAGGGAAGTTTGTCCGCTCCCCTTTTTACAATTACACGGGTGCTATCGTCCAGCTTTACGAACATCTGAAAAAATACCACCCCGGTTTTGACAGCAAGAAATTGGAAAAGGAAAAGGTTTGGAAAAAACTCTTCCCTGGCGAGCCGTTCAATGACAACAAATATTGGAACCTCTGCTTCAATTTTGGGAAGCTGCTGGAGAAATTCTTGGTTGCCATCCACTTAGAGTTACAGCCAAAGGAAGAGAAAAAAATATTGATAAAGACCTTAGGACAGCGCAATGTTTACGAATCATTCAAAAAGGAAACCAATGTCTATATCCAAAACCTGGATGCTGAACCCTACCGGGACAGCGAGTACTACGCCGATAAAATCCAATTGAATTCCGATTATTATTTCCATCCAATGACGCAGAAACTGACCTTGAAGGACGATGCGCTGCTGGAGCTGATGGACAGTATTGACAACCGATTTATCTTGATGAAATTGCGGATAGGCAGTGAATTCAAAAACCGGGAGCAAATCCTCTCCAAAAAATATGGGCTGCGATTTATGGACATGGTGATGCAGGAGTCCATGGATGATAGCTTTTCAAAAAATGCAACGGTTGGGATATACCGTTACGTTTATGACTTGTATGAAAAAGGGGAAGGGCATGAAGCTTATTTTCAATTCAAAACCGTATTCGAAAAAAGCATCCAAGAATTAAGGCGGTGGGACCAATCCATGGTGGCAACACAGCTTTTCAATTATGCAGTTCGGCAAATCAACAGTGGAAACGAAATGTTTTACAAGGAAGCCTTTGAGTTAAATAAGGTTAGACTTAACAATGGGCTGCTAATTGAAAATAACCGAATTAGTGAGGCGGCATTTGGAAATATAGTAGTTCTTGGGTGCCGGGCCGAAGAATACGATTGGACGTTTAAATTTATTGAGGAATATCAACAATATTTGGAAGAAGGAACACGAGAAAATGTAGTTTCTCTGAATATTGGACTTTGGCATTTTAATCAAAACAACTTTGAAAAGGCGTATCAATATTTTTCCGAATTTCCCTATTTTCATTTTTATCAGCCAAGAGCAAGAATGAATTTGATTCGGACAGTTTTTGAACAATTTTTGAAAGACAAGTCTCTTTTTGATGTTTTAATGTCCCAAATAGAAAGTTTTGAGAAATTTATTTATCGAAGCGATGTCCTTACTGCTGACCTTAAAAAATATGACTTAAATTTTTTAGCAATATTGAAGAAGTTTACAAAGGACATAATAGCAGGAATAAGTCAAATGTCAATGAAAGAATCACTAATCAATGAGTTGACCTTAAAAAAGCATATTGTGGGCAAAGATTGGTTATTGAAAAAAATAAATGATTTAAATTAAAGCCACAGAGCACCGATGGTGCTCTGTGGCCGACTGTTTTAAAATCAAATTTGAATAATATCCTCCGTCCCAATAAACTCCACCGTACACCCACCCCCAGTAGCATACAGCTTCACCGTATAAATCCCCGCTGCGCTATAAGTATGCGTTGGATTCAAAGCAGTGGAGCTTCCACCGTCCCCAAAGTCCCAGAGGTAGGAGGTCGCCCCGGTGGATTGGTTGCTGAACTGGATGGGCGTGCCAACTTGGCTGTCATTGTTAACGACGGAGAACTTGGCGGTTGGACACTCGTCCACAATTTCCAGTGGAGAAGTAGGGCAGGTGTTGGCCTGCAGGTTCAAGTTACCGAATACGGTTAGGCAAAGAAGCATGGCTGCAGCGAAAAAATGAATTGCTTTCATTTGAAAAAAGGATTAGTGGTCTCTCCCGAGCGGTAAGCACGGGATAAGTCCGGGTTATGAAACATGTTTGTTTAGCCTTGTTTTATATGCTGCCAATCCCCGCCATATAGGGAATAGAAATCCCCTTCCTGCCCAATGTCATTTGGGCCTGTTCACCTGCGTATATGCCATATCAATCAATGGCTCGGCAGGTGCACGAACGGACGTGGTTTAGCAGCGATTTTGAGCATGTTTGACAGGGGTTGATGTGGTCAATAAGCATTGAATATCAACCCTTATAAACCATAACAACCTTTATCAACCCTTCTATAAGTGGGTGTGCGTAAAAAAGATGTCTCAGATTAGAATTGTCACATTTGCTTTAAGGTTGTTGTTTCCATTTGATGTTGCCTATAAATGAAACGTGACAGGCTGGTGTGACAGGAGGAGGGATTTTTTTCAAAAAAAATTTTTGAGGGGCAAAAAAAAAAGCGGCGACGCCTAGTTGGGAAGGCGTCGCCGCTGGGCATAGGAGACTGCGGGTTATTCCCTATCCTTCACCTCAAACTTGTTGACGGCCAAAATCGTCTTGCCATCTGGAGCGGTAATGACGACATAATAAAGGCCAACTTTCAGGTTCGCATAAATGGGGCAATAAAGCACATCCCGATTGTTTTCTTCATGAATATGCCTTTCATAATCATTGAAATCAATTGTCCTATTAAGCAAGGGGAAGTCGTTTTCAATATCCGCTGGGCTATTGGTGAATAACTTGAATCTTATGCTTGGGTTGCTTTCTTTTTGCACCCCTATTTTTATAGGGGCATACACTTCTCCATTTTTATAAAAAAAGGTCGTGTCCGTCTTTATCTCGATACCGGCTTTATTTGCTGCAATATTGGCGTTAATATAATTTTCCAGAAAAACATTCGGAATCAGGTCTTTTGGTGCTGCAAGCTTTGGGACAAAAACAGCCTTGCTTTCTTCCGCCTGGACACTGGTGTCTTCTCCTACTATTTCGAATTTGTCCACTGCTAGTATTTCTTCGGTCGCCTTGTTTTCAAAAACGATATAATACAAGCCGAGGTCGAATCCTTCAAAATCAAAAGATACCCGTACCTGTTCATTACATTTTTCTGCCGTGATATACTTTTGCGCATTGAAGTCCGCTAATTTGTTGGTGTATAGTCTTAAATATAAAGAATCATAACTTTTGCCGAGTGTACCATAAAAGCAAGTCATACTGGCAGTGTTTGTAGTATCGCTTTTTCCTATTAATTTTATTGGTCGGTCACCGAATTTTTGCGACTCATAATACTGCTCCAAAATCGGGTTGGGCACCAAGTCTGCCAGCACTTTTGAATGTTTGGAATTCTTTCCAGTTGGATAATCGCTCGTGAATTCAAAGTAAATGCCAGCAGGGTATTTGGGTAGCCGCACCACATAATAGTCTTGGGGTGCGTAATGGATGTTTAATTTTTTACCCTCAAATTCAGTTGCATCACTGCTCGTGCTGGCCATTCTAAATCCTCCTATATCTATGATAAACTGAAAACTGTCCCTAAAGGTGAGCGATTCGTTCGAGTCATCATCTTTAAGAAATATTGGTGCATTATTATCATTTCCTTTATTGTCAGCAGGGCTGTTGGCAATGCCTTTTTGGGGAATATCTGGGGTGCTTTTTTTTCGTTGAGTTTTGATTTTAGGCGAAGGAGCGGGTGCTTTTTGAGGTGTCAGCGGTGTCTTGACAATATCGGATTTTGTACTATCCTTTATTTCTGGTTGTGGCATTTCACCCTCATTATCATCTACGATGGGCTGTTCCTTGAAATCCTGTTTTTGCTCGGTGGGGATTTGGTTGTCTTTCTTGACAAAATCCTGTTTTTTCTCCCGGCTAAAAAAAGCAATTAAGGCACCAAGGGTCAACACCCCAATAAATACGGCGGCCACCCGAACCCATTGTTTCGGGTAAAAAAAAAGCAAACGGCCCCGCTTCGCCTTCTTCGCCTTCGCCCTCGCCACGCCCCGCAAGACCCGCACCGCCTCCACCTCACGACGCAGCTCGCCATCCCGCAGCAGCGCAAACTGGAAGGCGGCCCGCTCCTCCTCACCGAGGCGGCCAAAGACGTAAGCTTCTATTTTATCGTGGTCGAAGTTCATTTTTATATCGGGATTGCCAACGTTTACTAGATTTCAGGCATTAGATTTCAGATGCTACACAATTAATTGCCCATCAATATCTAATGTCTATTGTCTAAAATCTATCGTCTTTCTACCAAAACAGCAACTTGATATTTTTCAAAACAAAATCCCGCAGCTTGTCCATAATCCGCTGCTTCCGTTTCCGGCAGGCGGCAGGGCTGATGGCCAGGTCATCGGCGATTTCCTGCAACTCTTCTCCTTCGTAAAAACGGAGCAGCAAATCAGCCTCGTCCTTGGGCAGCGTGTCAAGCTGCGAGCGCACATCGGCGATGAGGTCCGCCTGCTGGCGCTCCTCCGCATCTTGGTTGCCAAGGTGCTTTTCCCAATGCACCGCCAGCGCCTCGGCGTCCATAAAATACAGGCGTTGGTCACGCTTGATTTTTGCGAAGCCCTCCTTCAGTTTGAAGTCGGAAATGCGCACGATGGTTGCTTCCAGGTCGCTGTATTTCCCGAAATTCCCTGCTTCAAAAAGTTCATAAAACTTCAGCAAGCACTCCTCGAACACCTCCTCTGCAAACTCCATTGGTGTCACCAGTACCGAGGCGGGGATGCCCCTCCCCTTCGTCACCAGCACGGGCATCAGCCGGGCACGGAACTTACCGATGAGCCAGACCCACTCCCGTTGGGAGTGCACTTTCAGGCGTTCCAGGAACGGCCCGAAGTCGTCGTTCGGCTCAAAGTGTAGTTGGCTCAAGGTGTAAATGAATTGAGTTGGCTCCGTGTGACTTTTTGGTGTGACTTTTTGAAAAAATTAATAGTGACAGCGGCAAATGTAATGTTCCAAGCTACATCCTCGCCTTTTTGCACCAGCAAAAACAAAAAAAGCCGAACGTCACACGACGCCCGGCTTTGCCATTTCATGCGGATAATAAACTATCGTGAACCTGGAGTTTATTAAACGCTATATAAAAGGCAAGGGCGGTTCGGTGATTATGGAAAATGGGAAGGAAATCATGGTGTCGAATCAGAAGAAGGAAGAGTTGTTGAGGAGAATTGTGGAGGGGTAGGTTGGTTATTGTCATTCTTCCAATAAGTAAGGCATATCAGCTCGCCGCATATTATTTACCACTATTTTCCAGCCCGATAGGCTCGATTTTTTTTAGAAAAGACCTAAATATTGCCCACTTGTTACCAATATTTTCCAATGCATGGAAAAGTGGTGACAGCTTATTGAAAGCTGTCACCATTAATCGTTTGTATTGTTATTCCTTCACCACCCTCACCGAATAAACGCCTTCGCCTTCGGTGATTTTCAGGAAATACATGCCCGCTGGCACACCCGAAATATCAATGCTGGTGCCCGGCTGCGCCTTGGTGAAAACCAAACGGCCCATGTTGTCGAAGACCTGTACTTGGTCGGCCTTGACATGGGTAAGCTGGACGACGCCCGTGGTCGGGTTCGGGAACACGCCGATGTCCGTCTTCCCGATTTCGGTGGCGGCGCTCGGCATCAGGTTGGTCACTTCCAGGCAGAATCTACCTTCTTTTCCATCATAGCCATCTACCAGCATGCGGTACGCTGTACCCGCTTGAGTGGCTACTTCTACACTGAAGTTATAAACCTGGGCAGGCGCATTTTCGTCGTCATTACAAGCCACAGGGGTTGGGCTGTTGCAAGCGCCGGCGTAAATGGCCACCTGTGTGTCATCGTTGTAAGGCGTTGCATTGTTGCAGTTGACCGAGCGGATGCGGTACGTGCTGCCATCGCCCGTAAAGGTGTACCAAACGGTATGCTCAAGGCTGGGGCCTCCCTGGTCCGCAAAACAATCATACCCGGTACTGGGGTCGTCCGCTGTGATGTATCCCGTATTATTGAACTCTGTAGATACCTGTGGCACATTGAGCGCGCCGCCCAATAAGTTGTCGATGCTCGTTGCGCCATCGCAGGCGTCGTTGGCGCCAGGCGTAACGGTTAATATGAAAGAGGCTGAGCCACTGCAACCATTGGCAGCCGTAGAGGTGTAGGTAATGGTGTGCATACCCACTCCTGCCAGGTAGGGGTCGAACAGATTACCCGGCAATACGCCAGGGCCTGAATAAGTCCCCCCTGCTGGCAAACCGTCGAAAGTTGGAACGGTACCAAAATCAACCGGAATGCTTTCGTCTCCATTCGTAATAACCACAGGAGCCTCCGCCACCGTAAGCGGAGCCGTAGCCGTATTCCCATTAATGGCCGTGTAGATGATGGTATAGGTGCCCGCTCCGCCTGCTGCGGCTGGGTTGAAAGTGAACGTTTCGCCATCGCCGTTATTCGTTACGCCAGGGCCGCTGTAGGTACCGCCGGTGGGGGAGGCACCGCCGAGGTTGTTGGGCATCGTGTTGGAACAAACCGAACCAAGGACAGAGAATACAGGGATATTGAGTGCCAGTTTGGAAACCTTACCCGATGTTTCTTGTGAAAAATACATATCCAACCCGTCAAAAACTGTCCAGGAGGGACCTGCTAAACCCGTCACTACCACTTCAGGAATTGGACTTTGCTGGGTGACGTCAATTCTTGAAATTTTGTTTCCAGTTACTTCGGAGATGTAAAGAAAATTTCCATTCAAAGTTAAACCGTTTGGACCTGATAGGCCGCTTAACACGGTTTCGGCTATCGGATTAGCGTCGCCAAGATTGAATTTTTTCACCCTTGTTCCTTCAAGATATTCTGTGAAATATAGTACATTATTCTTTATGACCATACCGCCTACTTCGCATCCAGAAATCACGTCTTCAACTGTTCCAGGGTTATTAATATCAACTTTCTTGATTCCCCCTTCTGAGCCTTTGTAACTGATGTACAAATCGTTGCCAAAGATCAGTAAACCCTCCGCAGAGGGAATGTTTTGCACAAAAACTTCTAAAGTTGGAGTGGTTTGAGATAAGTCCACCTTATACGTGGTACTGTTAAATTGTGAATTGACGTATAAGTCGTTCCCATTCACCAATAATCCGGTTGGTGCAGCTATAAACGAAACTAATGTAATAACATTAGGATTGGGTTGGGAAATATCAATGATTGAAACCTTACTGCCAAGAAATTGACTGACATACAAATCGTTTCCTTTCAATGCCACGCCAACCGGGAGGAATAATCCCGAAACGATGTCTACCACTTGAGCAAATGAACAAAAAGCCATCAAGCAAAACGCCATCAAAAAAGTAAATCTGTTTTTCATTGTGAAAAATTTAAAGTGAAAAAGTGAATGCCTACTCTGTTGGGGATTTTCGGCAGCGTCCCGATTGTAGAAAAAAGCAATGGAGCACTTGGCGGGCAATAGTACACGTGCCAATACCCGCCAAGTGCTTGTGCGTTACATCTTCTCGATGAGCCAAGAAGCATCCTGCTTGAACAGCTCGGAGCCGTTGCTGGTATTGACGAACATGGCAAAGCCTGCGTGGCGCAGGTAATGGTTAGCAAATTTGACAGACTGGAACGAGCGGAAATTGCGCTCCTGTGCACCCGGTGCCGAGGTCATTGGCGAAACCGACTTGAACTTTGCCCCTTCGGGAATTTGGCCGCCAACCGCATTGTCAACGTGTACTTCCTTATTATCACGTGCGGTGAGGTACATATCGGCGCCAGCGTTTGTTACTTTGAAAGCATAGGTGTCGTTGCCGAGGTCAATGCTTTGAATCTCCATCCATTTTGCATCGCTGCCCAATTTAGCTTGGCTCAGGATGCGCCCCCTGCTATCGTTGTTGTTCAGTCCGAACCAATAGGCGTCTTTGTCCCCTTTGCCTTCGCTGATGGAGTAGGCCAGCACTTTGAAATTACTTGGCAGGTCAACTGGTGCTGTGGTTTGTCCTACATCAAGGCGACCTTTATCGGAAATTGTAATCTTCCAAGTTCCACTTCCGTCACTTCTGTTCTTGTCTGTGGCTGTGGACACGCAAAGATAGTTGCCCGTTTTCTCGTATTCTTTTTGGTAGCCACGTGTGTCCAAGTAGCCGCCAGTAAAATTGTTCCAGCCATTCTGCAAGTGGATTTCCCCATTTTCTGTGATAGGCGTACCAGCAGCGCTACCAGTGGCAGAGAGTATCTTCCATGTGCCACTACGAAGATCCCGGTTATTGCTCGTGGCTGTGGACACGCAAAGATGGTTGCCTGTTTTCTCGAAATCTCTTTGATAACCCTTGGTGTCCAGATAACCACCATTGCCATTCCATTGGTTGAACAAATAGACATCATCGTTAATCAGGACAGGGCTTCCCTCTTTTTTGCCCGAAGCTGACATGATTCTCCAGGCGCCGCTTTCTTCAGCTCTGTTCTTGACTTCGGATGTGGACACGCAAAGGAAATTTCCCGTTTTCTCGAATTCTTCTTGGTAGCCACGGGTATCCAAATAACCGCCCATGTACTGGCTCCAACCGTTTTGGAGAAAGATAACGTCCCCATAAACCAAGGCGTTGTTTTGAGCAGATAACTGGTTTGATGCGGTGAGAAGACCCAACAAAAACAAGATGAATGTGATTTTCTGTGCAAAAATTGTTGATTTCATTTTTCAAGAATTAATTGATTACGCCTACTCTTTAAAGGATTTTCGGCTCCCTCCTTTTTGCTTTTTTATTTGATTAAATAGGCCATTCAGGATATGAAAGGCATACTACACCCAGGCATCCACCAATGCGGATGCAGGGTTTTCTTTCGTTTTATTTGGGGAAAAGCAGACCGGCTATACACTTAAAGCTTTAAAAAGCATACCGGCCTACCCTTTTTACTGTGGTGTTCTTTCGATTGGAGTGCAATAGTGGTGGAGACCTCGTCCATGCAGTCCAGCATGGGAGGTGCAGGTTGGAAATGATAATTGTCATCTTGTTTTTTTGCTTTAAGTGGTACAACTGCTATTCGTGGTTCCTCGGAAAAATGAATAGCCGTTGTCTTATTCTTTCGCTGCAAAGATGGGGCAGCCCCAATGTGCTGATTCCGTCAAATAGGTGGATTATTCCGTCAGAATGAAGGGGAAACAAGTGGATTATTCCGTCAAAAATGATTAAAACTAATTGAAAATCAATTACTTAGGAATTCTGCGGGTGATTTTCCAAACCGCTTCTTGAAACTCCGGGAAAAAAAACGAGGGTCATTGTATCCTACTTCAGCGGCTACTTTGGCGATGGAATCGTGGCTGCGGTTTTCCAGCAAATGGCGGGCATGGTCGAGGCGCATTTCCTGCAAATACTGGACGGGCGATAGCCCCGTCAGGCGCTTCAACTGCCGCAACAAGGTGGACTCGCTCATGGTAAACGCATGGGCCAGCATGGGCACGTTGAAGGTGTCGTCGGTGAGGTGTTTTTGAACATGGGACTCGAAAGTTTCCAGCCAGGTCCGGTCGGCTTCGGACATGCCGGGGGCGGCGGCGGCTTCCTGTTCGGTTGTTGTGGGGATTTCCTGCCGCCGGGCGGCTTGGTTGCGCAACAGGTTTTTGATACGCACCAGCAGTTCTTCCTCGTCGAAGGGCTTGGTCATGTAGTCGTCCACCCCGATGCGAAGGGCCTTCAGCTTGTCCCTGAGTTCGGCCCGTGCGGTGAGCATGATGACGGGGATGTGGCGGGTGGCATCGTTGGATTTCAGTTTTTCGAGCAACTGGTAGCCGTCCATGACGGGCATCATGAGGTCGGAAAGGATTAAATCAGCCATTGGCTGTTGGCTGTTAGCCGTTAGCTTTTGGAGTGCTGTTTGGCCGTTTTCCGCAGTGACGACTTGGTATTTTTCCTCCAAAACCAGGCGGATGTAATCTTGTAGTCCAGGGTTGTCTTCCACGACGAGGATGGTCTGCTTTGGTTTGCCGGATGTTGTGGACGGCCTACTTTCCTTCACAGGTTCCACAGCGGCTACAATGCCCAGCTCATTCGCCTGCGGATGGTGGACTGCCGACTTCGGACTGTCCAAAACCTTTATGGGGAAGGTGACCCGCATTATCGTCCCCTTGCCTCCCGACCGAGGGTCGGGACTTTCCACTTCAATTTTTCCACCAAAAAGATGGGCGTACTCCTGGCAAAGTGCGAGGCCGATGCCCGTTCCGCCTTCGGCAGGCTTTTCGGGGCGGGTGGTCTGGAAAAAGCGGTCGAAGACATGGGGCAGGTCGTCGGGATGGATGCCAGGGCCGGAGTCGGAGATGGATATTTGGATATTTGGATATTGAGATATTGGGTTATTGACAGCCCCCTGTCCAGTATCCCAATATCCCAATAACTCAATATCAACTTTCACTTGTCCGCCCGGTGGGGTAAACTTGAAGGCGTTGGAAAGCAGGTTGTAAATAATTTGGCGGCATTTTTCTTGGTCAATATTGGCCATTACCTCGTCGCCCACGGTTGTTTCAATCGAAAAATCAATCTTTTTGCGGTAGGCCAGCGACTCGAATTGGGCATTGTACCTGTTGAAAAACAAGGACAGTTGGGTCGGTTTTTCATACAGTTCCATTTTGCCCATTTCCAGCTTTTGCAGGTCGAGTATTTCGTTGACCAACTGTTGTAATTCTTTGCCGCTATGATTGGCCATTTGCAGCAGGCGGCTTTGTTTTTCGGTGAGTTGGTTTTCCTTCAGCAACGTTTTGATAGGGCCAAGCAGCAGGGTGAGCGGGGTTCGCAGTTCGTGGCTCACGTTGGCGAAAAAGTGGGACTTGGCCACGTCGAGGGTTTTGAGTTGAACGGACTGTGTCTCGGTTATCCGGTTGGCTTTTTGCAACCGACGGTAATAATGGGCGAGCAGGGCGGCAAACAGGAGCAGGATAAAGAAAGCTGCCAAAATCCAGTTTCTTCGTTCCTTTTCATGCCGGATATCTTTATCCCGCTCTTCGAGGAGTGCCGTTTTTTTATCATCCTGGTAGCGGGCGTCAATTTCGACCACTTTTCGTTTTTCCACATCCTGCACATATTCCAGTTCCATTTCATAGCCTTTTTTCCAATAAAACAAAGCCGAATCGGGCATGCCCATTGCCTGGTAAATCTCGCCCCGCTGCTTGTAGCCCAAATGGGCCCCGTCAATCCATTTTTCCCCTTCGGTACGGGCCTTGACTTCCAGCACCATCACCGAATCATTGTAGGCCAATGCCGAAGGCAGGTCGTTGAGCTTGATGTGCAATTTGGAGATATTGAGGAATACAGCAAATAAAATCGTGTAGTCTTCCACCTTCTGGTATCCCGCTTTCGCTGCGTTGAAATGCACCATGCTTTTTTCGGGGGAAGCCCCTGCCGACAGCATGCCCAAGAGCAGGTGGGCTTCAGCTTCTTCGTTAACTTGCCCGAACAGCGGGGCAGTCCGCAGTGCTTCCGTTGCATAGAACAACGAGGAATCCTTGTCACCGAATATCCGGTGCCAGGAGGAAATCCGGATGGCAAAACGGGGATAGATAGAGTCCAGCCCATGCTGTGCGATGGCAGTTTGCGCCAGCCTCAAATCGAGGAGGCTTTGGTCGGCCCGTCCTATTTTTTCGTGCAAGCTCGCCAGCTCCCGGCAAGTCTCGGCGAAGGTCTCCCATTGCCCCGTTGTCTTGCTCGTTTCCTTGACGTGCAGCAGCAAGCGCAGGGCTGCCGTGTCGAGGTCTTTGTGATTGAGGACGGTGCCATAGACCATTTGGAGCTGTAGGCCAAAGGGGCCGTCCACCTGGCCCGATTCCCCGAGTTCGGCCAATAATTTTTTGCAGAGGAGGTTGGCGCTGTCCAACTTGTTGGAAGTCATAAAAGAAGTTGCCCGGTCGAGGTCTTGTTTCATGCGGGCGGTTTGGGGGCGGGGATTGTTTTGTGCCATCAAATTACCAAAAACCCCTAACGATAACAGAAGGGATAGGGATAATAGGAAATTGAATAGGCGGCTCAAACTGGCGTCTTTTAAATATGTTAAGCAAAGGTTGCCCGCAAAAGTCTGTAAAATTTGGGGAAATGGTCAAATCAAGGGCTCGTGAAGGATATTTGGTAATCCCTGTGCCTTGAGTTTCCGCCGTGTGGCGTTGTTGGTTAGGGCCTCTTAAATCAATGTGCGTTCGGAGATTTTCAAGCCGCAGAGCGGCGATAATGTTTGTAGAATACAACAAATCATTGTGTTTCAGCCCGCCTCTGGCGGGCGTTGATTGCTCGTCGCCCCGCTGGGGCTGAACATATTTGTTGCAAATTTCTACAAACATTGCCGCCGCTCTGCGGCTAATCCTTTGATTTGCAATCAATTAATCCCCGGCCTCACGTTAAATCAACTTTGTCAAAAATGAATTTGGAAGGCATTTCCCGAAAACCAAAAACCGCACGCACCATTAAAGCTACAACCTTGCTTTTTGCGCCAGCAAATAAAAAAGCCGGGCGTCACAAGACGCCCGGCTTTGCCATTTCAAAGGGATAATTACTTTATTTAACCAGTATCTTTCCAGTAGCCACGCCACTTCCAGCGTTTTCTATTTTAAAGAAATATACGCCGCCAGCAAGCCCCGTGCCATCGAATTGGCAGCTTGAACCCGTGAAATTCAGGGCGTTCACCTGCCGTCCTTGCTGGTCAAAGATGGTCAGCAACCCGTCGTTCAGTTCCAGTCCTTTGAATCGGAAATTGGCGATAGCCTCAGTTGGATTTGGGAAGACCTCCATTTCCACGCCCTTTAACAGTGTTTGCGTAGCGGACACTTCCATCAGGAAATCCTTGCCGACCGTATGCAGCGTGCGGTTCGTGATGACGGGGTCGTTGAAGTCGAAATAGATGCCCGCCTCGTTCTCTATTTGGGTGCCAATGGCAAGGTCGGCTTGCTGCTCGATGAAGAATTTCACGAAGCCGTGGGAGGCCGGCTCGTTCACGTTGCTATCTGGCAGCATGATGTTCGGGAAGGTGAACTTTAAAGTGTTGTGGCCTTCGAACACAAAATCGTAGGGGTGGCTGCTGCCCAAAATCCTGATGGTTGCTGGATTTAGCGAGATTGGCAAGTTGTCAATGACGACCACCGTGAAGGCCGTGTCTGTGCCCGTATTTTGAAAACGGATGGTGTAGGTCAGGTCCTGGTTCTGCTCGATGAAATGCTCAGAATCCACGCCCAGCGGCAGCCCGGTCTTGTCATTTGGGTCATAAGCGCCGACGTTTTCCCGGCAGTCAATGTCCTCAAAAGGCGTCTCGTCGGGCATTGGGAACTGGTTCACGAAGCCGAAAGTGACCGTGCCGCTGCCGTCCGTGCATCCCTCGACTGTTGCGCTAGCAAAGGTCTCATAGGGGTGATTGGAAACCTCGTTGGCTTGTGCACGCCAAGTGGCACCGTTGGCAGGCTGGGCGGGCAGCGTCATGGACTGGCCTTGGTTCAGCTGCACCGTGCCATTCATCTGAATCATGACGTCTTCGATGATAACATAAGGCACAGGCTCCGTCATGTCCTGCCCGTTATTGGTGATGGTGAAAATCACCTCGTCGCCCGTGCAAACGCCCGTCACCACTAGGTCGGCGCCGCTCCAAAGCGCACTCGGTGGCACGCAGGATTGGTCGGGGTAGATATGGGCGCTGGAGCAATGCGTTTGGCCCAGTTCTGCATCGCAACTTACTTCGAAAAAGATATGGAACGTACCACATTCGCTAACGGCGATATCACCCAAGTCGAAAGTGTAGGTATTGCCAGTGACGGAAGTCCAGGGCAGTGAGCTGCTCACGTTAATAAAATAGGGGTCAAGTGTGACCTCCACCGAGGCGCCCACGGCATCTTCCGTGCCTTCGTTGCAATAGTTGACGACGTAATTGCTGTTAAAACAACGGCGCAGGCCCCAAGTGCTCAGGTTGACTTCCATGAAAGGGCAATCGGCGACGGCTTGCTCCGCAAAATCAACGGTAGCCACGCCCTGAAATGGCGCTGAAACATTGGTTACAATTTCGGTGCAAGCTTCCCAAAGCGCATTCGGCTGGATGATTTGCACATCATAAGTGCCAGCTGGCAGGAAGATTTGGTAGGTGCCATCCGCTTTGGTGTTGCCATAAAAACTGCCGCCCGTACCTGATACCACTACCTTTCGGTTGGCAAGGACCGCATCGCCAGCAGTTTCGGTGCAAGACCCATCCAGGTCATAATATACCTTGCCCGTGATTTTAGAAAGCAAGGAGTAGTCAGGGATGAGCACTGGTACGGCGGAGTTGTTTACATCACCCGTTTTTATGGCAATAAAATCAAGTCCCGTAATATCGGCATTCAGGTTGTTGATGCTTGCCAGTTCAGGGAAAACCGCCTGAAACGGGTCGGCTGGATTGGGGAAAACATAGCTGGCATCCACGAACCGCCACGATGTGGTGTTCGGCAATTCGTTGATTTGGTTAAGTATCAAGGACCGCAGCAGCACGGAGTCTGCCAATGTAATATCGTCCGACCTGTCTGCGTCGGCAGCAATGATTCTATATGGTGAACTAAGTGGGAGGCTGCCATCTACATGTTTCACAATCAACACATTGTCGAAAGTGCTCACTCCGTTCAGCCACTCCATGTTGTTGAAAGGAATAATGTCAGCACTGGTGCCAGCAGGAAACTGGAACTGGTAGTGCCCATCTGCATCGGTCAGGGCGTATGTTCCACCCAATATGTTGGCGGATAGCACCACGCCGCTGACGGGCTCACCAATATCGGTGGTGATGGTGCCGGAAACCGAGAACTGCGACCAAGCAAATTGGGTCGAGAACAGCGCAAGAAAAAAAACGAGGGCGGTGTATCAGATGTAATGCTGTGACAAAAAAAGAGACAACCGAGGCAAAGACATAACTTTGGAGTGACAAAACTCAAGAATTATGTACCTATTTTGCCCAAGTTGTCACAGCACAAAGATAAAAAAGAACGGCCAC
>JBGSWN010000114.1:0-5071 GCA_041752395.1 Saprospiraceae bacterium
CCAACTCAATTGGCTCTCTGGAATATACACTTTGGAGTTGCAGTTATTGTTGCCATCGTCGTCTTTGCAGGCAGATATGAAAAGCAGGCAGAGTAAGATGGAGGCGTGGAAGTAGTGGTTTTTCATTTTCAGTAAAGATTAGTTTTATGGAAAGTAAATAATGAAATCAAACAACCTGCCACGGAGAACAGGCAATCTTTCCAGTCAAACGTGCCAGTGCCAATATCTGCGGCCTGCCATATTTCAAAAAGAATGGAAACCAGTGCGGTGAATCCAGCGATGTAAAAAGCTGTGAGTTTGGCAGTGGGTCCCCAAATCAAGAGGAAGGCGGCGGTGAGAGCGAAGGACCAAAGCAGGCTGGGCAAGGATTGTGCAACTATGCTCGGCAGCGGTGCATCGAAAACTTGGCCTTTGCCGAAAATGGCGGCGTGATTGGGGCGGAGGTAACGGTAGAAAGCGGCACCAGCTGCTAATGGAAAGGCGACATATACCATCCATTTCACCAGACTTGTCCGATTGTTTTTCTTCGTAAAAAGCTTCATGCCACTGGTATATTTCATTCCTAAGATTATACGGAATGGCTCAAATCTACGGGTTGGGAAAGTGATTTTGCTCATTCAGTATTGATTAGTTTTGTTCTGCCCACAGTCCTACTAACTTTGAAGCATGAAGCAAGAGCATTCAATACATAAATTCCTTTTATTGGCCAGCATGGCCTATCTGGTCGCCCTCATGGCTACCACAAGCACCTCCTGCAAGCACGCCCCACTGTTCGACGACGACGGCCTCATGCCCATTGATTCCACGGACACGATGGTCATCGTTGACACAATGCCAACGGGCGTACCTTGCAACCCAGACACTGTTTACTTCGAGACAGACGTGCTGCCGATTCTCGTTTCCAATTGCGCCAAATCCGGCTGCCATGATGTCGCTTCCCACCAAGATGGCATCGTATTGAACAATTTCAACAACGTCATGCAGACCGCCGACGTCAAGCCTTTCGACCCGAACAGTGGCAAGCTTTACGAGGTGATTACCGAGACCGACCCCGACAAGCGGATGCCGCAACTACCGAACGCACCGCTGGCCCAAGCGCAAATCCAAATCATCGCCAAATGGATAAACCAAGGCGCACAAAATCTCCAATGTGACGCCAATGCTGGCGGCTGCAATACCGAAAATGTCAGTTTCTCACAAACCCTTCAACCCTTCATCAATACCTACTGCAAAGGCTGCCACAGCGGGGCTTCGCCATCGGGTGGCATCAGCTTGGAAGCATATGCTGGCGTCAAAACAGTGGCATTGAATGGCAAATTATACGGCGCTATATCGTGGGCAGCAGGTGCTTCAAAGATGCCACAGGGCGGGAACAAACTCGACGCTTGCACCATCGCCAAATTCAAATCTTGGATAGATGCGGGGGCACCGGAAAACTAAAGGGGCAGCCGCCTTTGAAGAGCCTCGCCTCCGGCGGGTTCGACAGTTGGCAGGGGGCAGTCAGTGGTTGCTAACTTGCTTGCTTAAAAACAGTTCAGCAATCAACCAATTCCAACAATCAAATTCATGGAAAAATACCTAATTATCTTCATTTTAGCATCAACGACTACCTTTGGTTCCTGCTACTATGACGTGGAAGAAGAAATTTACCCCACGCTGGATTGTAGCACTACAGGCGTGACTTACAGTGGGGTAGTGGAGCCGCTTTTGAAAAGCAAGTGCTACAAATGCCACGATGCCGCCAACAACAGCGGCAATATCACATTGGAAGGCTTTGCCAATTTGAAAAAATACGTGGACAGCGGGCATTTGCTCGGTTCCATCAAACACAGTCCCGGCTACTCGCAAATGCCCAAGAACGAGGCAAAGCTCGTAGATTGCGACATCCAAAAGATTGAAACTTGGGTAACCGAAGGCGCTTTGCAGAACTAGCCCTACCCTTAAACCCGAAACCAAAAACCAAAATCCTTTCAACACCAGGCGGATAAGTTTTTCGTCTCAAACACCAATCATTTATTATGAAAAAAATTCTCATCATCACCCTTATGCTCGCCCTTGGCGGAGGCATTTTTGGCTACTTGCAATGGAACAAACCGCACCAGGACATTGCGGCAGCAAAATCCGATGTCACCATCTCCGCCACGGAGCTTTTGGCGGCCTTTGAGGCAAACGAAGAGGAAGCCAATGGCAAATACAACGACAAAATCGTGGAGATAACCGGAACTGTCAAAGCGGCCACCCAGGCTGATGGCAAAACCAGTATCAGCCTCGATGCCGGCGATGCCATGTCCGGCGTCACTTGCGAACTCGACGACCTCAGCACACCCAAGCGCACCACTTTCAACCCCGGTGAACAAGTTACTTTAAAATGTACCTGCACAGGTAAATTGATGGACGTGGTGCTTGTCCGTTGCGTAGAAAAATAGCTTCCTTTTTATGAAAAAAAGTATTGCATTTATCCTGTTCAGCTTGCTGAACCTGGCCGTGCTGTCCGCACAGGATGACCTCCTCTCTCTCCTCGGCGAGGATGAGCCTACTACGGAATACTCCACCGCCGCCTTCAAATCCAACCGGGTCATCAACCTCCATTCCATCGAAAGCACGGCGGGCGGGGTGCTCGACGTAAAGATTTCGCACCGCTTCGGCTTCGTGAATGGCGGAATCAAGGAACTCTTCGGCCTGGACCAAGCCTCCATCCGTATTGGAGCGGATTATGGCATCACCAACAGGTTCACAGTGGGTTTCGGGCGCAGCAGCTATGAAAAGACCTTGGATGGTTTTTTGAAATACAAGCTCCTTCGGCAAAGCAGCGGGGCGAAGGTCATGCCCATCACCGCTGCTTTTTTGGCCTCGGTTGCCATGAAAACCATCCCCTGGGCAAACCCCGACCGGGAAAACTACACGAGTTCCAGAATGTATTATACGTTTCAATTAATGCTGGGTAGGAAGTTCAGCGAGCAGTTCAGTATGCAGCTTTCGCCAACCATTTTGCACCGCAACCTCGTCCGCACCAAGTCGGAGAAAAATGACGTGCTGGCCTTGGGTATCGCCTTGCGGCAAAAGCTGACGAAACGCATCGCCATCAATGCCGAGTACATCTACGTGCTGCCCAACCAATTGGCCGATGGCTACAAGAACTCCCTTTCCATTGGCTTTGATATTGAAACGGGCGGGCACGTCTTCCAGCTTCATTTCACCAATTCCACGAGTATGATTGAGAAGGGTTTTATCGGCGAGACAATTGGCGACTGGCGCAATGGCGGCGTGCATTTCGGCTTTAATGTGTCCCGAGTGTTTACGGTCAAAAAGTGATTAGTGATTGGTGACTTGTGATTGGTGGCACGTCGCACAACCAATCACAAGTCGCTAATCACCAATTCACCTTTTTGGGCAATTCTTGCACCGCTTCCCTTCCTTGTGCTTTTTACAGCACTTTTTCTTCTCCTTGGATTGGAGAACCGGCAGCCAGAACGGCAAATGCTGACGGGGATTGGTAGGCGTCCCGCCTTCTTCTTGGAACAATTGTTTTTGCTTGCTCATGTGCCTGTGTTTTTAATACGGGTGCAAAACTACGGTAACCAAATCAATTATTTCCGCTTTCCACCTAGTTTACTTAGAATTAATCTTGATAAGGCGCAGCCCTTAGGTAAAACTCAAGTTCTTCCCAAATCCATGAAACATCAAGCAACTCGCCTTACCTTTGTGCGTACCTAACCAGTTCCACGCTGGAACTTCCTACTTAAATTTAAACTCGAATAAAATGCTACAAGCAGCAACCCGCGCCACCGCAGCCGACCTCATGGCCCTCGAAGACAAATACGGCGCTCACAACTACCACCCACTGCCCGTCGTGCTCAGCCGGGGCGAAGGCGTTTTCGTCTGGGACGTGGACGGCAAGCGCTACTACGACTTCCTTTCCGCCTACTCTGCGGTGAACCAAGGCCACTGCCATCCCCGCATCATTGATGCCCTGAAAACGCAGGCGGAGCAGCTCACGCTGACCAGCCGTGCCTTTTACAACGATAGGCTTGGCCCTTTTGAAAAATACATCACCAGCTACTTTGGCTACGACAAGGTGCTACCCATGAACTCCGGCGTGGAAGCCGTGGAGACTGCGATGAAGCTCTGCAAGAAGTGGGGCTACAAGGTGAAGGGCATTGCGCAGCAAGACGCCAAAATCATCTTCGCCACCGGCAATTTCCACGGTCGCACCCAGGCCATCATCTCCGCCAGCATAGACACTGGCGCCACCGCCGACTACGGCCCGTACCTCACTGGCATTGAAGTCATCCCGTACAATGACCTCGAAGCATTGGCAGAAGCCGTGAAAGACCCCAACGTGGCGGGTTTCATCGTGGAGCCGATACAGGGCGAAGCAGGCGTCTTCGTACCCGATGCCAACTATTTGCCGGAAGTAAAAAGAATTTGCCAAGCCGCCAACGTCCTTTTCATCGCTGATGAAGTACAAACAGGCATCGCCCGAACGGGCAGGCTGTTGGCGGTCTGCGGAGACTGTGGCTGCGAAAAAAGTTGCGGGAACAATTACGAAAGCCGTCCCGACATCCTAATTTTGGGCAAAGCCGTTTCTGGCGGGGTCTTCCCCGTCTCTGCCGTACTGGCCGATGACGAAATCATGCTGACCCTCAAGCCCGGTGAACACGGCAGCACTTTCGGTGGCAACCCACTGGCCTGTGCCGTGGCGATGGAAGCACTGAAAGTCATCGAAGAGGAAGGAATGGCAGAAAACGCCATGCACCTCGGCAAGCTCTTCCGGGAGCGCATGAACCGCATGATTGCAAAGACCGACCTCGTGAGCCTCGTGCGTGGCAAGGGCCTCCTGAATGCCATCGTCATCAACGACGACGAGGACAGCCACACGGCTTGGGACATTTGCGTGCAGCTCGCCGAAAACGGCCTCCTCGCCAAACCGACCCACGGCAATATCATCCGCTTCGCTCCGCCGCTGGTTATTACGGAGGAGCAATTGCACGAGTGCTGCGATATAATTGAGAGGGTGGTGCTAGGGTTTGGGAAATAGCGTTTGTGGTCGCCCAATTTATTGGGCTGACCC
>JBGSWN010000115.1:0-18871 GCA_041752395.1 Saprospiraceae bacterium
CCTTTGGGTGGTTTGGCTACCAGCGACGATTGGCAAAAGACTATGAAGAAAAAGAGGAACATTCTGTCGCTTTTATTCAATGGTCTATGATTCGGCTTATGGTTATCAAGCTCGCTCATTGATTTTTAAACAACCTCTAAGACTGTTGCATGGACTTGTTTTCGGAGAACCAACATGCGAAGAATATGAATTTAAGGAAAACACTTTTAATATTTCAGGTAACAATTTTGAAATACTAAATGAAATAAGTACAACTGAAATAAATATTGACGCACCAATAAAATTTGATGAAATAACTATTTCGGAAGGCTCATTTTATTTTGAAGTTAAATAAAATTTGATATATGAATTACAGAAGGCCAGCCTATAACAAAGGCTAAAACGGCAACAGCCCCTATGCGGGGCTACTGCGTTTAGCCAGACCGTTAACCAAAAAAATACATGCAAAAAATTCCAGCAATCCTTTTCATACTCTCCTTTTTGGGATGCCACCAAAAGCAATCGGGAAAAGTCCAAAACATAGAAAAAGCAGATTGGTGGTTATGGACAGCAAATTGGAGTCCAGCGGGTAATCAAATAGTAGCCGGCGGAACACAAGACAGTTTGAGGCTTTTTTTAACATTGGATAATCAAGCACAAAAAAATTACTTGTTTGAAGGAACCATCACTAAATCCAAATGGCATCCTACCAAAAATGTATTGGCGATTGCTATGCAGGGAGGTAAATCAAAATCCGCTATCTTCAATCTTGACACGGAGGAAAGGATTGCGCTTGACAGCCTCAATGATTTCGGGGCAAGGGCTATTGGCTGGAACCATACTGGCCAACTTTTAGCAGTTGGAGATTACGATGGCTTTATAATCATATATGATGAACGAGGAAAAATCATCAAAAGGATTGCCACCAATCAAAAAGCATTAACTGGGTTGGATTGGCATCCAACAAAGAATATAATCTTAGCGGTTGGTGATAAAATAACCATGTATGACTTCGACGCCAATGTTTTGACCCATGCTGAAGACCGAACTGAAGAGGTATTGATGCTTTGCGTTGCATGGCATCCAGCCGGAGAATTATTTGTCACCGGAGATTATGGTGATTTCGATAAAAACTATCCGCCCTTGTTGCAATTTTGGACTTCGGAAGGCCACAAGATTCAAACCATCGAAAAGAGTAAGGCTGAATACAGGAATTTAAAATGGTCGAACAATGGAGAATTATTAGCGACTGCCAGTGAGGGGATTCGGCTTTGGTCTAAAGACGGCAGCTTAATCGCTGAAAAATTGACGGACAACCTTTTGTGGGGGATTGATTGGAATAAGGAAGGAAATAAGCTGGTAACCACTGATGAAAAAGAGGCTATCGTAATTTGGGATAAAAACTTGAACAAACTGGAAACATTGACCTATTAAAAAAGACGGCCAACACGCATTGTATTTGCGATACTTCCCCGTTGGCGCAATATTTTAACCTTAAATTGATGACATTAGAATTTAGGTTATTCAGAAATGGAAGTTTAACTTTGTGGGAAGAGAACGGAAGACTTGAGACAAGTGTGGCACAACGCCGTGTAGCCACACGTTGTGCCCCAAAAAAAATAACGACGAAAATAATTAGCGTTTTAACTTAAAATGCCTGAAATATGAAAAAATCCAGTTTCTTCTTCATCTGCTTCACACTTGTTGCCTCATTTGCAATTGGACAATCAGATGATGAAATTGAAATCAGAGAATTAGAAAAATATTGGACAGAATTGCTTGAAATGGGAGATACGACATCATTGTTAAAAATCTGGTCGAAAAACTACGTGGTTAATAATCCAAATGGAAAAATTGTGACTCCTCAAGATATTGTTGCACTTATGAAAAGCGGACATAAATTCCCATCCGTTAAAAGAATTATTGAAAATATCACATTCAATCAAGATATTGCGATTGTGATGGGCAAAGAGTTGCAGCAACCTGCAAATATGACCCTTGATGATGAAGAATGGATATTAAGGAGATTTACCAATGTTTGGATAAAAACTAAAAATGGATGGCAATTAGCAGCAAGACAGTCCTCAAAAGTATTTACCGAATAGCCCATGATTTTTTTCAAATGCAAAAACGATTGCACAACGCAAGCTAAAACGGCCAAAGCGGCTAAATACCGCTACGTCGTGTAGCTACAGGTTCTATAAACTTCACACTAAATCCCCATCTTTACCCCCTTGAAACAAACTCGAATACATGGTTGACTACAATCCGAAATCTTGGTGGAAGCTCATTTTCATGTTCCACAAAAGCGACACCTTGCGGCAGCTGTTCCCAGCCATGCTGGGCGTAGCGGCTTACACGGCGGTCGTTGCCTACCTAGAGGAAGACGTGTTCCACACCCATTTCAAGAATGCCACTATCGTGCATTCGCTGGTGGGGTTTGTGCTGTCCATGTTGCTGGTTTTCCGCACCAACACCGCCTATGAACGCTGGTGGGAAGGTCGCAAGATTTGGGGCGCCGTGGTGAACAATTCGAGGAACCTGGCACTGAAACTCAGCATATTGGTAGAGGATGAAGCCACTCGGCAGCGGTTTCGGGCACTCATCACCAACCAAGTGATGGCCATGAAATGGCACCTGCGGAAAGGGTACAATCCCGAAGATTTTGAGGATACCGACCGCTACCCTATCGCCGAGTTTAAGAAGAAAGCGCATTTGCCCAATGCAGTCATGCAGGCTATTTACAAAGAGATAAATGAATTGCACCAATCCAATAAAATATCAGGCGAGCAATTGCTTTATCTGAATGCCGAATTGCAATCTTTTACCGATAATATAGGAGCCTGCGAGCGCATACAAAACACGCCCATCCCTTATGCCTACAGCCTTTTTTTAAAGAAAGTAATCTTCGTCTATATTTTTACCATGCCCATTGGTTTTGTGTCTGAATTTTCATATTGGTCTATCGTCATTATACCGCTGGTTTTTTATACGTTTGCTGGCATTGAAATCATTGCGGAAGAAATCGAAGACCCTTTCGGACAAGATGCCAATGATTTACCGCTGAACCGCATCAGCAATAATATACGGGGGAATTTGAAGGAAATATTTGGGGAGGAATGAATTGCGGTATTCAACCTGTCCCATTTTTTTGGAAAAAACCAAAATTAAGACTGTGTTCGGATTTTGGGTTTCGAGCGAAAAGGTGCCAATTTTTCGATGGTACAAGGCGGAAAATTGGGAGCATAGTGGCCCCGACATTTGTCGGGGTGACTAATTTTTCAACGAAGTAGCATCGGAAAAGGGGTGATTTTTCGCCGGAAGCTAAAATCTGAACACAGTCTAAACATTTCCCCTCAACTAAAGACCTGACAATGCTACAATTACAGCCGCAAATACAACCAAGGTTATTAAAATCATAATACCATATACAACTAATATCGCCTTTGCGATTGCCTTGGATTTTCGATTTTCATCGCTAAAAACGATAATCAACGCTAGAATTAGGCTAACCAAAAACGCCAATGAAACAATGGTGGATATGATAGCGGTAGATACAGCGGCAGCTGCATTCAACAGGCCAAGCGCAATGGCACCTAGAAACAAATACAAGGCTACTTTGGCCATGGTACTTGCCTTTTCATCAGCATTACCCTGGTGTTTCCGCATGGCCCGCTTTGTATCCATGAACATGCGAATTTTCTTAAACAGTCTTATCTTTTCAAACGGAGCCTTTTGGCTGTTGGCCGTGGCATATTGATGCCTGATTTTATTGCTCGCATGGTCATTCCTTGCGGATGCGGGGAAGTAGGCCATGGAAAGCAAAACGGCCACGCAAATGGCCAACAGGCGGTAAAAAGAAAAGCTGAATAGAAACTTCATAGAATAGGTATTTAAGTTTGAATGCGTAAAGTAAAGTAAAAATCAAAGCTTTGGAGCTAAGACGGCGTCTCAATTCTAACTAGCCATGAAAGCGAACCCATTTTGGATGCCTGCCAATAATTCACTTCTCGCTTACCGCCTGTCCCAAATCGTCACTATCTTATCTTTATTTTGACTCACAAAAACATAGAACAGTGTATCCAGTGCTTTGGCTGCGGCGAGTGTGGCAACGGGGAGGTCGGGCAGGGATTCCTCCCACAGTTCGTCCACATCAGAGAGGTCTTCCACAGTATAATATAGCGTATTGAGGAAGAAATCCAAGCCATCGCCCTCTGGGGCTAAGCGGTTGTAGAGCGATTTGGAGCCATAACCGAGGAAGGCACAATAATCGCTGCCAGCACAGGGCCAGAACCAGTTTTGGTGGGTAAAAATGGGTGGTGTGGTACGTTCCAGGACATCGGTGATTTCCCCTGCTTTTTGCAAAACTGCCTTTGCCGATTTTTCCGGTTTGCGTTCCTGCAATTGCCGCTGTAGCTCGACGATGTCGCCTTCATCAGCATAAGCATCCCGGTCGTTTAGCTTGCCAGCCTGTAGGCAGTCTTCGCAAATGGCGTTGAACGGCTCGCTACCTTGAAAGGCTTTGCCGTCAAAGCAGCGTTTTTCTGCTTCGCAAAAGTCGCAGCGGGTTGGGGATGCTAGCCAAATGGCAAATTTATCGGGGTGAAGAAAGTATTTGAAATCCATAGTCGGTTGATGATGGCTTGTCGTTTTGGAGCAAAATGAAAGGGCAAGGTTTCAAAAATTTCGGGGATTTTCCAATTTTACCATTTTCAACATGGTTTGACCCATGTTCTTTGGTGGCCTGCTTCTAAGAAACTGTTTTAAGAGACTGTTTTAAAACCTCTGACGAGACAGAAAATGGCAGATTTTGAGTGACAGACGAAGAGAATTTTTGCAGGGATAGCAGCGCTATCGCTGTAAAAATTGTCGCAGTATGTCGCCAAAAGATGGCGTTTTATGGCCGTTGAGGGGTTTTAAAACAGTCTCTAGAGCCAACCCTTAAATCACTGCCCTACCCTGCCCATCCGATAAATCACATAATATATCAAAGCAACAAACAGCCCACCACCGACCACGTTCCCGAGTATAACCGGCCCCAAGTTGCCCATGAATCCCGACCATGATATGGCGTCAATATTCGGTAAATCATCATGGCCCTCTTTCATAATAAGCCCCATGGTGATGAAATACATATTGGCAATGCTATGCTCAAAACCTGCTGCCACAAAGGCTGAGATGGGAAAAATAATAGCCACTGCTTTATCAACCACACTGCGCCCCGCCATGGCCATCCATACAGCCAGGCAGACCAACGTATTACATAATATGCCGCTCACGAATGCTTTTCCCAAGGGTAATGAACATTTTGCTGCAGCTATTTTCAGGTATTGGAGTTCTACCGCCCCGCCATTCATGGCAATATGGCTGGAATTTGAGACAAGGAATGCCAACAGTACAGCACCCGCAAAATTGGACACCAATACTATTAGCCAATTTTTCAGGATTTCCGAGTTGGAAATCTTGCCATCGGCCCAGGCCATCACGAGCAGGTTGTTGCCGGTAAAAAGCTCGGCCCCTGCTACCACCACGAGGATAAGTCCCAGCGAAAATGCCAGCCCGCCCAACAGGCGAGCGGCTGCGAAGCCAAGGCTAGCATCGGAGGTGACTAGCGTAAAATATAGCCCACCCAAGCCGATGAAGAACCCGGCCATGATACCCAGCATAATCATGGACAACAAAGGCAACCTGGCTTTTGTCACACCGGTGGCTTCGACCCGCTCTGCAATTTGGGTGGGTGAAAATGCATCGAATCCAAATAGTTCTTGCATGGTGAAAACAAATTTAGGTGGTTGGGGAAATGGGTGATTTTTCGGGGTTGAATGAACGCTACTTTTCTTGTCATCACGGTGCAATGTGTCGAATCTCCCCTTCCATTTCGATGACAAAAATCATCTTTCCAAGGTAATCTAATTATCGAGGTAAACATTGGCCATCAATACCTTCGCCACCGATATTATTGGCATTTAAAAATCGTTCAACACTAAATTTTTGAGTATGAAAAATATCATTTGCTTAATTTTATTCATCTTAATTTCCTTATGCTTTGCCCATATATCCCATGCTCAAAACGCAGAGCAAAAAAACCGGATATGGGGATATGCTTTTGGTGACTTGATATATAAAGCGCAAGGCGATACGCTTTATTGGGGCAATACGGAATATGCAGGTTTGGAGAAAAAAACAATAGGCACCAACCTTCGCAGATTGTTTCTGGGTTATGATTCCCAAATCACGGAAAACATTAAGGCACGGATATTAGTGGAAAGCAAGGCGACGACAACCACCAAAGAAGGCCGGTATGGGCTGGCACTCATCTATGGCCATTTGGAATGGAAAAATATCATACCTGCCATCCCGAATTCCACTGTACGAATCGGGCTTATTCCTACCCCAATATTTGCCCTGCCAGAGAAAACTTGGGGCTATCGTTCGGTAGAAAAAGACGCTTTGGACTTAAGGGGCATTGGAAAGGTAATTGACCAGGGTGCTTCCTTTTCCGGGGATTTCAATGATGATAAAACGGCGGGGTTTATGGTCATGGTCGGGAATGGTTCAGGTAATAAACCTAGCATTGACAAATACCTTGAATACTATGCTTCCGTGTACCGTAAACTCTGGGGCAATCAAGTGACCGTGGAATTGGTTGGGGATTTCACGAAAGAAAATGAGGTGACGAACCATGCTTTTATCCGTGGTTTTTTATCCATTGAAAAACCAGCTTGGACTTTGGGCGCTGAGTTCTCACAAGTGTATTCCAAAGAATTAGTGTCTGGGAATTCCCAATCTGTAAACCCAAGGTTGCTTTCTATATTCTTGTCTAATAAATTGGGTTTTATGGGCGACAAATGGCGCAGTTTCGTCCGCTATGATTTTTATAACCCCGCCACTAAATACGAAGCAGGTGAAACATATACCAGCCCTTCACAAAATTATAATGAGCATTCTATATGGTTTGGATTGCATTATAAAATGAAGGAGAAAATCCATTTTATGCCAAATATTATCATCAATCGGTACGAGCGAAAAAACAATATGGTGGTAGAACGGCTAAGTGATATTGTACCTCGCTTTACGGTTTATTTCCAGTTCGGTGATTGACTCCTCACGCCTTGAAACCCAAAACCCAAAACCTGAATCCGATTTTCCCTATCTTCGCCGCAACAAAATAGAATCATCATGTCAAACGCAGTCAGAAACCTCGAACCCCAACAAGTCTGGAACAATTTCGCCGACCTAAACGCCGTGCCCCGCCCCTCGAAGAAGGAAGAGCGGGTCATCCAGTTCATTGTTGATTTTGGAAAAAAACTTGGCCTGCCCACCAAAGTGGACAGCGTCGGAAACGTCATCATCCAAAAACCCGCCAGCAAGGGCTTGGAGAAAAAACCCGTCGTGCTGCTCCAAAGCCACTTGGATATGGTGCATCAAAAGAACGCTGACACCAATTTTGATTTTGACAAAGAAGGCATCCGCATGAAAGTGGAGGGCGATTGGGTGAAAGCCGAAGGCACCACCCTCGGCGCCGACAACGGCATCGGCGTGGCCAGCATCATGACCATCCTCTCCTCCGATTCCATTCCGCACCCGCCGCTCGAAGCACTTTTCACCATTGACGAAGAAACCGGATTGACGGGTGCAAAAGGCTTGAAAGGTGGCCTGCTCACCGCCGATTATATGCTCAACCTCGATACCGAGGACGACCAAGAACTGACCATCGGCTGTGCTGGCGGCATTGACGTGACGGGCACTGGCAAGTACCGCCAAGAGGCAAGTCCGGCTAATTCCAAGGCATTTAAACTTGGGGTAAAAGGGCTGATGGGCGGCCACTCCGGCGTGGACATCCACCTTGGCAGGGGCAATGCGAACAAACTGGTGAACCGCATTTTGTCGAGTGGCGCTGCACAATTTGGCCTCCGGGTCGCCAGCATGGATGGGGGCAGCTTGCGAAATGCCATTCCACGGGAATGCTTCGCTGAAGTGGTGGTGCCTGCGGCAAAAGCGGCGGCGTTTCAGGCGTTCATCCAAAAAGAAACCGAAAATTTAAAGACGGAATACCGCACGACCGACCCGGATTTGGCACTTGTTTGCGAAGCAACAAAAACACCTGCCAACGTGCTGGCAAAACCATTTCAAAAGAAACTGCTTGGCGTCCTTTATGCCTGCCCGAACGGCATCCACCGCATGAGCCCCGACATCAAAGACTTGGTGCAAACCTCCAATAACCTCAGCCGAGTGTTGGTGAAAGACGGCGAATACAGCGTCCAGTGCCTCACCCGTGGCTCAGTGGACAGCGAAAAATACGACCATGCCAACGCCATCAAAGCGACGCTGGAACTGACTGGCGCAAAAGTGAAATTCGGCAACGACTACCCCGGCTGGGCACCTATGCCGGATTCGAGATTAGTGAAATTGATGAGCGGGATTTACGAGGAAATGTTCCAGAGCAAACCACATGTTAACGCCTGCCATGCGGGCCTTGAATGTGGCATCGTCGGCACCAATTACCCGAAAATGCAGATGATTTCCTTCGGCCCCAACATCCGTGGCCCACACTCCCCCGACGAAAAAGTGCAAATCAGCTCCGTGCAGAAATATTGGGGCTTTCTACTCAAAACTTTACAAGAAATCTAGAGCGTGAGAGATGCGAGAGCATGAGAAAGTGAGCGAGTGAGCGGGTTATCATGCTCACATCTGTCACTCTCTCACCCGCTCACTTTCTCACCCCTCTCACATTCTGAATTATGCAAGTTTTCCTCGGAGGCACCGCAGGCCATTCAACTTGGCGAAAAGACATTTCCATCCCCATTTTGGAAGCGGCTGGCGTGACCTATTTCAACCCACAACTTGCCGTGGGGGAATGGACGCCTGCCCACCAAGAATTGGAGGCAAAAGAAAAAGAGGCAGCGGATGTTTGGCTCTTCGTCATCACTGGCGAAGCGAGGGGCGTGGCAGCACTGGTGGAGGCTGCATTCCGCATCGGAAAAGGCGGCCAGATTTCGTTGGCCGTGATGGACATTGACGAGGAAACGATGATTGAAGGCGTTGAACTAGGCAAACAAGAACGCAAGGACATGAACCGTGGCCGTGCTTATTTGAGGGAGGTTGCTACGCAATGTGGCGTGCCAGTTTTTGATGATACGGCGGCTGCGACGAAGTATGCGGTTGATTTGATTTTGAGTTGAAATGGTTTTTGGTTTCGGGTTTCGGGGAGTTTTCTGCGTACTCGAAAATGAAAAGGATTATTGAAATAGCTTTTTTTCAAATCAGCCCTTTCCCAGAAACCAAAAACCCAAAACCAAAAACCTTCCAACCTTCCGAAATTAAAGCTACTTGTCGAATTGGTGCAAATCCAGTTCCTCAATGATTTGCACCAGTTTCTTATCATAGTTTTTGTCGGTAGCATAGCCTGCTTTTTTCAAACCCCTCGCCCACCCTTCGTAGTCACTAGTACCTAGTTTTTTCAGGTTTTTATATCGGTCAATTTGCAGCAGCTTTGAATGCTCCCGGAAACTCTCCCATGAGGAGTCAAATACCCGAAACATATCGTAAACATCATCGTCGGAATAATTGCGACAGGTGCAATGGCGGCATTTGCTGCGGCATTTTATCCCAAAATGGTTGTTCGATTCCGTGGCCAAGAGGCTGCCCCCGGCGTCAGTTTCGATAAGCCCCTGCGCCAAGGTGATGCTCGCAGGTATTCCAAATTGTTTCATCTCCGAAATTGCGGTAGCAGCAAACCGCTCGACGTATTTTCGGCAAGTCTTGAGCTTTTCTTTCACGATGGCCTCGTCCACGTTTTTTTGCTGCGCAATGGATGGGGAAAGCACAAAGCTCAAGTTCTTGAAATCGCTGGATTTCCATTTTGAAGCTGGGGCTTTTGCGGGTCGTTCTTCGAGTAAAACCGCAGGTAATGCCGAGAGTTCATCCACAAAAGCTGCGCTGACTTTCTGTGCTTTGCCAGTGTTTGCCGCATCATAAAATGCGGTAGAAGTTTGCACCTCCCGGTTGGTGTAGAGGTGCCAGATGAAACAGGCGATGGCCATTTGAAACCAATATTTGCCGACCCATTTTAGGAGTTCTTTACCAGCACTGGTTTGGTGGGGTTCCTGATGTAGCCGATACTCTGCCATGATTGAATCAAGTTTTTGTTTGAACTAAAATAATTACAGCAGCAAAGTAAACGTATTTGTTTTTAAATGTCAAATATTTTCAAAACTTTTTGTTTTTTATTTCATAAAAATGAATCACCTCAAAAGGCATTCTCTATTACTTGGCAGTAACGTTTGAAAAAAACTAATTTCACGCCCTGAAACTTCACACCTCGCAAAGCATTTTAAAACTAAATTTTTCATGAAAAAACTATTGTTTCCAGCACTCGCCGTCCTCGGCCTTGCAGCCTGCAACAACGACAGCGACCAAAACACAACGACGAACATGGAGTACCCGACAATTCCCGTTACCTATCCGCAAACGGCGACGGAAGACGTTAAAGACGAATACTTCGGCACCTCGGTTTCCGACCCCTACCGTTGGCTCGAAAACGACACCGCCGCCAACACTGAGGCTTGGGTAAAAGCCGAAAACACCGTCACGCAGGATTACCTCGGCAAGATTCCGTTCCGTAATGCGGTGCGTGACCGTTTCGAGGAGCTGTTCAATTACCCGAAATACGGAGCGCCCTACCAAGTGGGGGAATACTACTTTTTCTCCAAAAACGATGGGCTTCAAAACCAGTCCGTACTCTACCGCCAGAAGGGCCTCAGCGGTGCCCCGGAGGTTTTTATTGACCCCAATAAGCTCTCCGAAAAAGGCACAGCCGCCATCGCCATAGTCGGCACTTCCGGCGACGACAAGTACCTGACCGTCAGCCGCTCTGATGCTGGCTCGGACTGGAGCGACCTTATGGTTTACGAAGTGGCCACCATGAAACAAATGCCAGATGTGCTGAAATGGGTGAAGTTCAGCGGCGGCGCTTGGTGGAAGGACGGCTTCTTTTACTCCCGCTACCCCGAACCTGCCAAAGGCACAGAACTCAGTGGAAACAACATGAACCACTGGATCTATTATCACAAGCTCGGCGACCAGCAATCGAGCGACAAGCTCATTTACAAGGACGACAAAAACCCTAGCTTCTACCACAATGCACAGGTGACGGAGGATGAGAAACACCTATTTATTTATGCAGCGCCCGGTACGGATGGCTATGCTGTTTTGCACAAAGACCTGAGCAATGACGGGCCAATCGCCACGTTGTTCGAGGGCTACAAAAACAAGACTTCGGTCGTCCACAACATCGGCGACAAAGTGCTGGCCATGACAGACATTGATGCACCGAACTACCGGCTTGTGGAGGTGGATTTGGCAAAACCCGACCAAGCGAACTGGAAGGACATCATCCCTGAATCGGAGAACCTGCTCGAAGGCTGCTCCACAGGAGGCGGCAAGCTCTTCGCTGGGTATTTGGAAAAAGCGACCAACCGCATCTATGAAATGAACTATGATGGTTCTGGCAAAAAAGCGCTGACTTTGCCGGGTGTCGGAACAGCGGGAACACCGGGTGGCCGGGAGTCGCATAAGACCTTGTTTTACACGTTCACCTCGTTCCTTTACCCACCTACCATTTTCAAATATGAGGTGGCCACTGGGCAATCTTCCGTTTTTCAGGAAACAAAACTGAAGTTCGACCCCGCCGATTACGAAGAAAAGCAAGTGACCTACACGAGCAAGGACGGCACGCCCGTCACCATGTTTGTAGTGCATAAAAAAGGCTTGAAAATGGATGGCAACAACCCTTGCTACCTCTACGCCTACGGTGGTTTCAACGTCAGCATGACGCCTGGGTTCAGCACATCGAGAATCATGTTGTTGGAAAACGGGGGCGTCTTCGCAATGCCAAACCTGCGGGGCGGCGGCGAGTACGGTGAGGCTTGGCACCAAGGCGGCATGTTGATGAAAAAGCAGAACGTGTTCGATGATTTCATCGCCGCAGGTGAGTATTTGATTGCTCAAAAATACACATCCAAAGAGCGCCTGGGCATCGCTGGAGGCTCCAACGGCGGCCTGCTGGTCGGCGCCTGCATGACCCAACGACCCGACCTTTTTGCTGTGGCACTGCCCGCCGTTGGCGTGATGGATATGCTGCGTTACCACAAATTCACCGTTGGCAAAGGCTGGACGCCGGAGTACGGTTCTTCGGAGCAAAGTGCCGAAATGTTCAAATTCCTAAAAAGCTACTCCCCCGTCCACAATATGAAGCCCGGCACGGAATACCCCGCCACGATGGTCACCACTGGCGACCACGACGACCGGGTGGTCCCTGCGCATTCCTTCAAGTTTGCGGCAGCACTGCAAGCGGCCCACAAAGGCGACAACCCTGTCCTCATCCGCATCGAAACGGACGCTGGTCACGGCGCTGGCAAGCCGACTTCCAAGGTAATTGACGAAATCGCCGATGTTTACTCCTTCTTCTTTTACAACACGAAGACGGCGGTGAAGTATAAGGTGAAGGGATAATTGGTGATTCGTGACTGGTGATTGGTGATTTGGGGTAATGCCCAGTCACCAGTCACCAATCACCAGTCGCTAATCACCATTCACCAAATTTTTATCCATTCTAAATAAGCCCTGCATTGCTTTCTGCTCAAACTGCTTTTTGATAAAACCGTTTAAGTGGATACATTTGCCCCGCGATTTGCAGCTTGACTGCCTTTCGCCGTTACGAAATCATCAACAAAACGAAGTTGCAGATGAACAATTGGTTTTTCGGGTTCCTAACCTCTTCCATCGGCAGGAAGTTACTCATGGCCCTGACGGGAATTTTCCTGATACTTTTCTTGGCGGTTCACCTCGCCGGAAACCTTCAATTGCTGCATGACGATGGAGGCATAGCCTTTAATACTTATGCTGAATTCATGGGGCACAACCCACTGATTCAGCTGGTTTCCAAAGGCAATTTCTTTTTCATCCTGCTGCATGCCATCCTGGGCATTTTCCTTTGGGTAAAAAACCGGGCTGCCCGTGGAGCGCAAGGTTATGCTGTAGAAAAAACCCGTGCCACGCAGACTTCGCCTGGTGTTGCAAAGTACATGTGGGCTTATGGGATTGTCATTTTCGTTTTCCTCATCATCCACCTCGTACAGTTTTGGGCGATGCAGCACTACGGTGAAATCGGCTATGGCATTGAGCTTGTAAACATTGATGGGAAAGAAGTAAGAAACCTGTACGCCCTCGTCGAAACGACTTTCACGAACCTTGGGTTTGTGCTTTTTTATGTGGTTTGCATGGCCGTCGTTGGCCTGCACCTCTGGCACGGGTTCCAGTCAGCTTTCCAATCAATGGGGTTGAACCACCCGAAATACACCCCTATCATCAAGTTTGTTGGAGCCGCCTATTCCGTACTGGTGCCGCTGGGCTATGCGGTGATTCCGATTGTGTTTTACCTACGCCACGCTTAACCCTTTTTACTTTATCCTTTTTACTTTTTACTTTGTAAAATATGGAACTAAACGGTAACGTACCCACCGGCCCACTCGCCGAAAAATGGACGAACTACAAGAGCAGTATGCCGCTCGTTTCGCCCGACAACAAGCGCCGCCTAGATGTCATCGTGGTAGGCAGCGGCTTGGCCGGGGCAGCCGCAGCAGCCTCCATGGGCGAGCTTGGCTACAACGTCAAATGCTTCACTTTCCACGATAGTCCACGCCGGGCGCACTCCATCGCTGCGCAAGGTGGCATCAACGCCGCCAAAAACTACAAAAATGACGGCGACAGCGTACACCGCCTGTTTTACGATACCATCAAAGGTGGCGACTATCGGTCACGGGAAGGCAACGTCCACCGCCTCGCCGAGGTCAGCGTGGACATCATTGACCAATGCGTGGCGCAGGGTGTTCCCTTCGCAAGGGAGTATAGCGGCATGTTGGACAACCGTTCCTTCGGTGGCGTCCAAGTGCAGCGCACTTTTTATGCTCGTGGGCAAACGGGGCAGCAACTCCTCATCGGAGCATACCAAGCCCTAAGCCGCCAGATTTCATTGGGCAATGTGACGATGTACAACCGCCACGAGATGCTCGATGTGGTGCTGGTGGAAGGCAAAGCACGGGGCATCATCACCCGTAATTTGGTGACAGGCAAACTGGATCGTTTCGCCGCCCATGCCGTGGTTTTGGCCACTGGCGGCTACGGCAACGTTTTTTACCTGAGCACCAACGCCATGATGTGCAACGTGACCGCCGCCTGGCGGGCCGTGCGCCGTGGAGCTTTGATGGCAAATCCTTGTTTTACCCAAATACACCCGACCTGCATCCCGCAGTATGGCGATTACCAAAGCAAACTCACGCTCATGTCCGAGAGCTTGCGCAACGATGGCCGGGTTTGGGTACCAAAAAATCTCGAAGACGCCAAGGCGATTCGGGAGGGCAAAAAGAAGGGAAAGGACATCCCCGAAGCTGAACGGGACTACTACCTGGAGCGCCGTTATCCTGCCTTCGGCAACCTTGTGCCACGTGACGTAGCCAGCCGAGCGGCTAAAATTGAATGCGACAAAGGCCACGGCATCGTACCAACTGGCTTGGGTGTTTACCTCGATTTTAATGCAGCCATTGACCGCTACGGTCACTCGAAGGCTCACTCGATGAACCTTGAGAACCCAAGCGCTCAGCAGATTTGGGATTTGGGGAAAGCGGTGGTGGAGGAGAAATACGGCAACCTCTTCGAGATGTACGAAAAAATCACGGGCGAAGACCCTTACACACATCCGATGAAGATTTACCCAGCTGTCCATTACACAATGGGCGGGCTTTGGGTGGACTATAATTTGCAAACGAACATTCCCGGCCTGTTTGCCCTTGGCGAGTGCAATTTCAGTGACCACGGGGCTAACCGATTAGGCGCATCTGCACTGATGCAAGGCTTGGCCGACGGCTACTTCGTCATCCCGTACACCATCGGCACGTTTTTGTCGAAGGAAATCAGGACGCCGAAGTTCAAGACCGACCTGCCGGAATTCGACGAAGCGGAACAGTCCGTCCGCCAGCGCCTGACGGGTTTCATCAACAACGGTGGCAAGCAATCCGCCGAGAGTTTCCACCGCCGCCTCGGCAAAATCATGTGGGAATATTGCGGCATGGGCCGTACCGCTGAAGGTTTGACCAAAGCCCGCCACATGATTCAGGAACTGAAGGCCGAGTTTTACGCCGACCTCTACGTACCCGGCACGGCGGACGAGTACAACCCAGAGTTGGAAAAAGCAACACGTGTTGCCGACTTTCTCGAACTCGGCGAACTGATGTGCCTAGATGCCCTCACTCGCAACGAAAGCTGCGGCGGCCACTTCCGGGAGGAATATCAAACCGCAGAAGGTGAGGCCATGCGGGACGACGAGGACATGATGTTTGTTTCCGCTTGGGGTTGGCAGGATACCTCACTTGAGCCAGAATTGAACAAAGAGCCGTTGATTTATGAGAACATAAAAGTAGCGGCGAGAAGCTATAAATGATGGTTGATAAAAAGTTGATAAAAGGTTTATTAGGGTTTATTCCCGCAAAAATCAACCTTTTATCAACCCTTATCAACCCTTATCAACCTTAATAAAATGAGACTGAACCTAAAAGTTTGGCGACAAAAAAACGCAAAAGTTAAAGGCGGCTTCGAGGCTTACCAAGTGGTAGCCAACGAGCACATGTCCTTCCTCGAAATGCTCGACGTCTTGAACGAGAGCTTGGTTTCTACCCAAAAAGAGCCAGTAGCTTTCGAGCACGATTGTCGGGAAGGAATCTGCGGTACGTGCAGCCTTGTCATCAATGGCCAACCGCACGGCCCACAAAACGGCACGACCACCTGCCAGTTGCACATGCGCCATTTCAAGGATGGGGAAACCATCGTCATCGAACCGTTTCGGGCCAAGGCGTTCCCGGTTCTGAAGGACTTGGTCGTTGACCGCTCTTCCTTTGACCGCATCATCCAAGCAGGTGGCTACGTGAGCGTGGACACTGGCCAAGCACCTGACGGCAACACTGTTCCCATCGGCAAAGACGTGGCTGGCAAAGCATTTGAAGCAGCTGCTTGCATCGGCTGCGGTGCCTGCGTGGCAGCTTGCCCGAACGCTTCTGCGATGTTGTTCGTGAGTGCCAAGGTGTCGCACTTGGCCCTGTTGCCGCAAGGCGAAGTCGAGTCCAAGAAACGGGCGCAGGGCATGGTGCACCAGATGGACGAGGAGGGCTTCGGCATGTGCTCCAACATCACAGCTTGCGAAGCGGAGTGTCCGAAGGGAATCTCGGTGGAAAACATTGCGAGGCTGAACCGGGAGTACATCGGATCGTCGTTTTCTTCGACTGATAAGTAGCACAGAGAATCTTTTCTGGGTCAATAAAAAAAGGGAACTTGCCTCGTGCAAGTTCCCTTTTTTCATAAAATCAACTAGCATGAAAAATTTAACGCCCGCCTTTTTGCTTGTTTTCTGCCTTTCGGCAAATGCCCTTTTTGCCCAAAAAACGACCACGGAGAAACTGGAAAACGAGGTAAAAGCGACCCTCGTCAGCATGTGGGACGCCATCGAAAAAGAGGACATGGAGCGTTATGCCAGTTACCTCCACCCTGATTTCACCTCTTTCGATGAAACGAACACCTACCTCAGCGAGGGCAAGGAACTCGAATTGCAGAGCATAAAAAACTGGCTCAAAACCGCCGACAACGTGCACACCGAAATGCACAACCCGCAAGTGACCATCGTCGGCGAGGTGGCCTGGATTACCTACTACTGGACGGATGCTGGCCTCGATGGCGGCATACCATTCACTTCCAAGGGCAAATCCACCCGCATTTTTGTGCGTGAAAATGGAAAGTGGCTTTGCATTCATGGTCATTATACGCTGGTGGAATAGCCTTTCCAAATGCCCCTAAATAATCTCATCAATTATTGGTTTTGATTTGCTTTTAAAACAATTTAATTTAATTTTGTCGCACTATCGGGAAAATTAAAATCAATATGTTTCAAAAAGCCGTACTCCACCTCGACCTTGATGCCTTCTTCGCCTCCGTGGAAATCCTGAAAAACAGCGCCCTACGGGGCAAACCGCTCATCATTGGTGGCACCAGCGGGCGTGGCGTGGTCGCCTCGTGCAGCTACGAGGCCCGCCGTTTCGGGGTGCGCTCCGCAATGCCCACCAGCATGGCGCTGCGCCTCTGCCCCGATGCCATCGTGCTGCGGGGCGACCACGACGAGTACAGCCGCCACTCGAAACTCATCACCGACATCATCGAGGCGGAAGCGCCTGTCTTTGAGAAGGCCAGCATTGACGAGTTCTACCTCGACCTGACAGGCATGGACAAGTACGTGGGCTGCTGGAAATGGTCGGGCGAGCTGCGCCAAAAAATCATGCGGGAGTCCGGGCTACCCATTTCGCTGGGGCTTTCGGTGAACAAGCTCGTATCAAAAGTCGGCACGAGCGAGGCCAAACCGAACGGCGCCCGCCTCGTCGAGTGCGGCACGGAGCGGTCGTTCTTCTCGCCACTCTCCATCGGCAAGCTGCCCTCGGTGGGCCGGGAGACCTACCAGAAACTGAGCATGATGGGCGTGCGAACCGTCGGCACACTGGCGCAAATACCGCCCCGACTGCTGGAGCGGGAGTTCGGCAAGCACGGCATTTCGCTGTGGAAAAAAGCCAATGCCCAGGATAATTCGCCCGTAGTACCTTTCCACGAATCCAAAAGCATCAGCACCGAGCGCACTTTCCAGACCGACACCGTGGACGTGCGTTTCCTCAAGGACCAACTGACGGACATGGTCACTCGCCTCGCCTTTGAGTTGCGGAGCCAGCAAAAACTGACCGCCTGCGTGACCGTAAAAATCCGCTACACCGACTTCAACACCTACACCCAGCAGCGCCAGATGCCGCTCACCGCCCACGACAACGCCCTGCTCGGCCACGCCCAGTCGCTCTTCGACAAGCTCTACCAGCGCCGCCAGTTGGTGCGGCTCATCGGCCTAAAGTTCTCGGCACTGGCCCACGGCCACTCACAGATGAACCTCTTCGAGGATACTCGTGAAGCGTCGAACCTGCTGGTACAGTTGGACAGGATTCGGCGGCGGTTTGGGGAGGGGGCGGTGATGCGGGGAACGGGGGTGTGAGGGATTTACGGCAGCGCTTCAAAAAGCCCGCACAATTGATTGAACCAAGGGCAAGAAGCTCGGATATTGGAGATGCCTGTTTTTTCGGCGATGGCAAGGCCATCGGTAGTCTTCCGAAATTTTGGAAAAAGGGCATTTAGCCTTTTCGAGGGGGCGGTGGCCAGATTGTCGTTTATCAATTCAGGGTTATTGCCAAAAGCACTGAGAACATCATTCAATGCTTTCAACTTGGAATCTTCTTCAAAATGATTGGCAACTATCTCAGGTTTTGAAAAAAGGTAAGCCTCAAACTCATGAACCTGTAATCGGAACTTGAACTTCGGCATATTTACCTCAGCTTCCAGCCTATCTTGAATGGCGAGTATTTTCTGCTCCAAAGTTCTATGCTGCGCTGTCAGGTGTGTTTTGAAGGAATCGTGAAGGCCGTAATAATCGAGCACCAATACCACCATTTCACAGTGTGCCGCCTGACGCAAAAAGCGGCGAACGATATCTACGCAGGCCGTGTAACTGACTAGCCCACCCTTTCCCGTTCTGATATGGAGATTCCGCTTGGCGGGAATGGAAACTACCTCGAAATAATGCCGGAAGCTGCCGTCTTGTTGTTGGTATTCGTGCTGAACGAGCCGTTTGTAAAACAGCTCTTCGGTTGGTCCTTCTACTATCAAGAAAATATGCGCCATGAAGGGTGAGTTTTTCAAGGTCTGCCGCCAAAGAAATTGCTTTCCCAAAGCTGTCCCAGCGAATAATCTTCGAGCCAAGTGC
>JBGSWN010000116.1:0-23886 GCA_041752395.1 Saprospiraceae bacterium
TTTTTGCGCTTGTCCTCCAGTTCCCTTCGGTTTTGCTGCGCAATGCCAGATGCCAGCGCCAAAAGCAATGTAAGTACCAGTAAAGTTATTTTTTTAGAATGGGCCATTTTTCAGTTTCCATTTTAAATACAGGCATACCAAACACCAATTCCTATTTTTTACCTAAAATAATCCGCAACCAATCAAATTTGGTATTGTGGGAATTGTTTATGCTTGCTTGAACCTCTTCTATTTGTAATCTTAAAACATCCGGTACATTTACCCATTTGGTTTTATCTGTTAGAACTAACCCGCATCCACATTCATCCAACACGACACTGATAATTTGTTTGTACCAATTTAAATATGTCCAATCACGGGGTTTAGGTGAATAAAGAAACTCACCTTCTTTATCCCAATGTACTTCTGTAGCTGAACGATAAATAAGTGTGAATTTTTCATTTTCAGGCCTCAAGTAAAGTCGTCCTTTAGCGTCAATACCAATTTCAATTATTTTATCTGTACTCATGCTTTTGAACATCAGTTTTAAGGCAAACTCAAAATTCAATCCGCTAGCTTATACCCGCTCGGCACTTCAAATTTCATCTCCACTGGCTTGTTGATTTCCACTTTTGAGAATTCGATTTGCACTTGCAACTGGCCGAGGTCGGTGCTTTTCAAATTAAAGCTACGAACATACGAAAATTGCTGTTTACTATCCAATTCTCTAAAATCGGAGGAGTAGGCGTCCACCGTCCGCTTGTTCCGAAAATCATCGACGAGGAAGTGGCGGAGCAGCAATTCAGGGCTGCTGAGCCAGTAGGTGGCGTTCAGGTTTTCGGTTTTTTGCGCCAGCGTATATTGTGTGGAGTCCACGCCTGCCGTGGTTTCTTTGGAGAAAAAAACGGGGTTTCCGAGCAGCAGCGCCTGCAAACCTTGGAAGCCAAAGGGCAGGTTGTACTCCTTCTGGGCGTACTCGAACGGCTTTGCGGTGTACTCGCCGTTGATGCGGTCAATGACGAAAATGCTGTCCGGTGTCAGCAGCACCCTTGCACCTTCGATGCTGAATTTCTTAAACTGCATCCAGATGGCGCTGTCCTTCCGCATCCGGATCGTGCCGCTGAAGCTCTGCCCACCGTACTCGTCGTTGTAGGAGATTTTGGCCTTTGCGTCGAACCACTCTGCGTTCACCGAATTTTCGAGGAGGCCCTTCATCAGCACCTTTTCGCTCTTGGGCTTCACGGCAGCGCCGCTTGCCTTTCGGAAGCTTTTGCAGGAAGAGAAAGCCAGCATCGCCAGCAAGGAAACGGACAGCAGAAGATAGTTTGCAGATTTCAATTGTCAGGTGATTTTCTTCGTAAAACGCAAAGTTAGTTTTTATGCTTCGCTTCGCAATGTTTGCCCGATGGGCAAAGCGTTTCATTGGGGATTCAACACTTTTCGTAGAAAAATGTTAGTCAGGGCATTAAGGGCAAATACCTTTGCCGCCCATCTACCGTTAGTTTGATTTTCAAACCGACATCACCTGACTTAACAAATTTTAAAAACCCATTACCAACACCCGACAATGGCTATAAAAAGACTTTTGATGCTGTGCATGACCATTTGCGCAGCTTGCTCGATTTTTGCGCAGCAACCCGGAAAAATCACCGTCAGCGGCGTCGTAAAAGACGACGACAACGGCGAAACCCTCATCGGTGCCAGCATCTACGAGGCAAAGAACGGCATCGGCGCCACCACCAACGAGTACGGTTTTTACTCCCTCACCCTGCCGCAGGGCAACGACTCCGTTTCCATCGAGTACAGTTTTGTGGGCTTCCAGCCGAAAACGCTTCGCATCTCCCTCAAAAGCGACGTGAAACTAAACGTGCGGCTCGGCACCGGCATCGAACTGCAAGTGGTGGAAGTGAAGGCGAATTCTTACCAGGAAAGCATCAAGTCCACGGAGATGAGCGTGGAGCAAATTACCACCAAGGAGGTGAAATTGATACCTGCCCTGCTCGGCGAATCGGACATTTTGAAGGTCATCCAACTCAAGCCGGGCATCCCTTCAGGCTCGGAAGGTACTACCGGGCTCTACGTTCGGGGCGGCGGTGGCGACCAGAACCTCATCGTGCTGGACGAAGCCATTGTTTACAATGCCAGTCACTTGTTTGGCTTTTTCAGCACCTTCAACACCGATGCGGTGAAAGACCTCAAGCTGTACAAGGGCGGCTTCCCGGCGCAGTACGGTGGGCGACTCTCGTCGGTCATTGATGTGCGGATGAAGGACGGCAACAACCAGCGGTTCGCTGGCACGGGTGGCCTTGGCCTCATCAGCTCCCGATTGACGTTGGAAGGGCCTATCCAGAAGGACAAATCGTCGTTCATCGTGAGCGGGCGGCGCACCTACGCCGATATTTTTACCCGCCAAATCAACAAGGCGAACGCCGACAACCCCGACTACAACCCCATCCCCGACTACTATTTTTATGACCTGAACACGAAGGTCAATTTTGATTTGAGCGAAAAAGACCGCCTCTTCCTCAGCGGCTATTTCGGGCGGGATGTGTTCGGCTTCAATGGCGATTTTTTCGACTTCAATTTCAGTTGGGGAAACAAGACGGGCACTGCCCGCTGGAACCATGTTTTCTCCCCAAAATTGTTTCACAACCTGACCTTCACCTACTCGGATTACGACTACAATATTGAAACAAAGCTCACCGGCTTTTCCTTCAAAATTGGTTCAGACGTGCAAGATGCCAACCTGAAATCTGACTTTTATTACAACCTCAGCGACCGCCACATTCTGCGCTACGGCGGCAGCGTGACGCACCACAGCTTTGGCGTGGGCCGCCTCAAGGCGGGTAGCGACGACGGCAAAGTGACCTTTTCCGGCGGCAACGACTTCACGGCCTACTCCCTCGCCACCTATTTTGGTGATGAAATGAGCATCGGCAACCACGTAAAACTGAACGCTGGGGTGCGGGTTTCTGGCTTCGCAAACAAGCATTTTTACTTGGGCATTGAGCCTCGTGCGGCGGCGGTCTACAACGTGAATAACGACCTTTCCTTCAAGGCCAGCTACGCCCGGATGTACCAGTATCAGCACTTGGTTTCTACTTCCGGCATCTCGCTCCCGACCGATATTTGGTACCCAAGTACCAAGCAAATCAAGCCGCAGCGCAGTGACCAGTTTGCCATCGGTGTGGAGAAACTTTTGGGCAAACAGTACCTCGTCACCAATGAATACTATGTAAAATGGCTGCGCAATCAAGTTGATTTTGTGGATGGCGCACAGCTTTTTGCAAACGATAATTTGGAGAACGAATTTGCCATCGGCAAAGGCTATGGCTACGGCATGGAGCTGGGCATCGAGAAACAGGAGGGCGACCTCCGGGGCTGGATAGGCTACACGCTGGCGCTGGTGAAGCGTGGCGATTTTGTGCCAATTGATGAGACCAAGGTTTTCGCTGGCGATGGCAAGTATTTCTTCCCCCGCTACGACCGGCGAAATGACTTTTCGCTGGTGCTGATGTACGATATCGGCAAGCGCTGGAACATCTCTGGCACGATGATTTATGGCAGCGGCGACCGCACTTGGTTGCCCGTCGGCAGGTTTGCTTTTCAGGACGTTTACGGTGCTGATTTTCAGCCAGTTACGCCGATTTATGGCGAACGGAACGCCTTTCGATTGCCGTATTTTTTCCGCTCCGACTTTGGGGTGACATATAAGATGTTCCCGAAATGGGGCGAAAGCGACCTGAACCTCAGCTTTTACAATGTGACGAACCGCCGCAACGCTTTTTTCCTCTACATCGAGCCACAATACGCCGATGGTGTTGACCCGCTGGAAACCCCGCTGGCCATCCCGACGGGGCTGACGGCGAAGCAGGTGTCGCTGTTCCCGATTATCGGGTCACTGACTTGGAATTTTAAGTTCTAAACGGGTTGATGGAAGTTGATAAGTGTTTATAAAAGTTTGATAAACAACTGCTTAAAATCAAAATTTCGATGAAAAATCTAATAAATTCAAACATAGTTAAAGGCGCACCATCACTGGGTTTTGCCACTTTTATCCTGTTCTTTTTTACTTTTTCCTTCTCTGCCTGCGGCAATTTGGAGAAGGAAATCTCCCTCGACCTGCCTGCCTATGAGCCGCAATACGTGGTGGAATGTTATTTGGAGCCAGGCCAGCCGTTCAGCTTGCTGCTGACGAAAAGTACGCCGTACTTTCAGCCATTCCCTGACGACCTGCTGAACTTTGTAAGCAGCATCGTGGTGGACAGCGCCGAGGTGACCATCACCCATGACGGCGTGGATTACCTGCTGGCCAACGAGCCGACCATCAACCCCACCACCTTTAAACTCTACAACTACACCAACCCAACGCTGGTGCCGTTGGACTACGACCACGATTTTTCGTTGAAAATAACCACACCCGATGGCAAGACCATCACGGCCATCACCCGCATCCTGCCCGTAGTGCCGATTGACAGCATCGTGGTGGAATTTGATGAAGAAAAAGATACGCTGGCTCGCTGCCTGACCTACATCTCCGACGACCCTTCGACGCTGAATTTTTACCGCCGGATGTTGCACCAAAATTCCCTGCTTGACTCCATTCCCAACCAAGACTTTACAACCAACGATGATTTTGTGGACAACCGCACCATCGTGTTCGGGACGGGCTACGAATTCAAGGAAGGCGATACGCTTTACAACACGATTTTTCACATCGAACGGGCGTATTTCGACTTTTGGAACAGCACCTTCAACTCCATCAGCTCCAACGGAAATCCTTTCGGGCAGCCAAGCAGCATCATCTCCAATTTGGAGGGCGATGCCGGAGCGATTGGGATTTTTACTGGACTGAGTTATGAAAGGGTAATGACGATTGTGACAAAATAGATTTTAGAAGAGAGACATTGGACAATTGACTTGGATAAACGGCTGATAATCAGTCTTTCTTGTTATCTAAAATCTAATGTCTAACGTCTGCTTAAATCGGCATGAACGGCAGCGGGTCCATTGATTTTCCCGACTGGTCAATTACTTCAAAATGCAAGTGAGGTGGGCCACCAGCAGCGTTGCCAGTATTGCCCACGGTGCCGAGAATGTCGCCTTCCTTTACCCGCTGACCCTCTTCCACCAGTTGTTTGTCCAAGTGGGCGTAGTAGAAAGTTCGGGTCGCATCCGTATTGCGCACCCAGACCTGTTTGCCACCGTTCCCTTTTTCAACCACCCTGGTCACCACGCCCGCCGAAACGGAGAGCACAGTCGTGCCCCGTGGCGCACCGATGTCAATGCCCTCGTGCTTGCGTGCACCACCCGCACGTTCGTCGCCGAAGTAGCTGATGATGTTTTTGCTGGTTTGCCCAGAAACGGGAAAGACGGAAAATTTGCCTGCCTTCGAGTAGGTTTTTGGCGGCTTGGCATCTGGTTTTGAGCGAGAAGGATTGCGGACTTCCTTGCGATGAAGTTCGGCGCAAGTCATGAAAAGGCAAGTCAATAAAAGTAGTCCTAGATGATGTTTCTTCATGTGTTGATGCTTTCAGCCTATTTGTTGGCTGGAGATTAAACGTCATGAAAACCCATACAGATGTATAAAGATTGGTAAGTGTGCAATAATTTTTGTTAAAATTTTGGCAGAAAACCTCAATGGCACATCGGCGCATCCCCCATTTTCGCCCAAAAAAAGAAGTCGCCGGGCACATGGAAATTCAGTCCACGGAAGAGGAAAAGCACCGCAAAAAAAACGAGGAATGCAGGGTAAGCTTTGCGAAGCGCCGTGCGGAATTTTATGCCTGCAAAATTGCCAGCCAAGCCAGTCGCCAACATCAACGGCAAAGTACCTAGCCCGAACAGCGCCATGTAGGCCATGCCCGACCCAATGCCGCCCGTGCTCAGCGCACCCACCACGGCCATATAAACCAGCCCGCAGGGCAGCAGGCCGTTGAGCAATCCGATGAAAAAGGAGGCATTCACGCCAGTGTCTTTCAATAGTCGAGCGAGACGTGATTTTAGGTTGAAAACGAGCTGGTTCAGCCCCGGTAATTGAAGCAACTTGGCCTCCACGTTGATGGAAAACAGGGCGATGACCAGCAGCAAAACGCCCAAACCAATAGACATAAATTGCTGAAAACCAGCCAATTGCAAACCCCTGCCCACCACGCCGATGATTGCACCCAGCAGACTGTACGTTACCGTCCGCCCCAGGTTGTAGCGAAGCGCATTGCCCACCACCGACCACCGACCACCGCCCTGATTCGGCAGCGCACAGGCTATCGGGCCGCACATGCCGACGCAGTGCAAGCTTCCGAAAAGTCCGATGGTGAAGGCGGTCCACAAATACATGGTGACTGGTGATTAGTGATTGGTGATTGGACGGTCGTTCAGTTTCAATTTCCCCAAGAGTGTGGTAGTTGCCATGCCAAAGCCCACGATGGTCAGCGAGCTGAGCGGCATCAAGATGGCAGCGACCACGGGCGACATCAGACCACGGGTGGCGAACCACAATCCGACCACATTATAAAGCGCTGCAAGTATCCAAGCGGCATATACCAGATTAATACTTTGCTTCGCAAAATTCAGAAAATCAGGCAGTTGTGCGAATTTTTTGGCATCCAAAACGGCGTCGCAGGCTGGGGTGAAATTGTTCACATCCTCGGCGATGACGATGCCCACATCGGCTTGTCGGAGCGCCCCAGCATCGTTCAGGCCATCACCGAGCATGAGCACGGTGTCACCTTCGGCCTGCTGGTTTTTGATGAAATTTAGTTTGTCGTGGGGTGACTGGTTGAAATGAATTGGTGATGGGTGATTGGTGACTGGTGATTGGGAAAAACGGGGCAGCAGGTATTCCCGCTCCCGCTCGTTGTCGCCGGAGAGGAGGAAGGTTTTGCCCCAAGTTTTGAAATAATCCACGACCGGCCAAGCAGCACTGCGGTACTGGTTGCGGAGCACCCAGCCGCCCTTCGTCTCGCCGTTTATTTCGATGAAAACGGTGGCGTCGGCTGGTGCTTTTTTGCCGAAGGCAACAAACGAGGCGGAGCCGATGCGAAGGTGGTTTTTGCCAAATTTACCCTCAATACCTTTGCCTGTATGTTCCTGAAAATCAACGATTTGAGATTTTAGACTTTCCAAGTCTTTAAGACTTGGAAAGTCTGTCCAGGCTACCAACTGCCGACTGATCGGGTGCGAAGAATTGCCCGACAGCGCCTTCACCCAAGCCATTTCCTCCTCGCTCAGTGGCTCGCCGACATACTCCAAATTGCCAGTCCCCCCCGCCTCGGTGAGGGTCCCCGTTTTATCGAAAACGACCGCCGTCACTTTGCGGAGCACCTCCACCACGTTCGTGTTTTTGAGGTAGAAACCGTGGCGGGCTAGGATGCGGACGGTGTTGCCGAGGGTGAACGGGATGTTGAGCGCCGCTGCGCAGGGGCAGGCGATGATGAGCACTGCCGTGAAGGCGTTGAAGGCGATGCGGGTATCTTGCGGAAGCCAGTAGGCCAGCGTTCCGAATGCAATGGCGAGGATGATGATGGTGAAATAGCGGCTCACTTGATTGGCCAAGCGGCTGGTTCCCATCAGTTTTTCTTGGTGAAAAGCGTCATCGTTCCAAAGCTGGGTGAGGTAGCTCTGGCTCACTTTTTTCGTCAACAGCAGCTCGATGGCATCGCCGAGGTGGCGGCCCCCAGCATAGATTTTATCGCCCGCACGGCGCTCCACAGGTTCGGCCTCGCCCGTCACGAAACTGTAGTCGAGCTTCGCAATGCCCTTTTTCAAAATACCGTCCGCAGGCACGAGTTCGCCGTTGCGGAGCAAGATGCGGTCGCCGGGTTCGAGCTTGTTTACCGAGACGCTTTCGGTATCAGGCTCAGACTTACCAAGTCTTTGAGACTTGGTAAGTCTAGTCGCCGCAATCGGAAAATACGATTTGTAATCCCGGTCGAAAGAAATCCGGTGGTAGGTCATTTGCTGGAACCATTTTCCTACCAAGAGGAAAAACACCAGCCCGGCGAGGCTGTCCATGTAGCCAGCACCTGAGTTGGTGATGATTTCGAAGGCACTGCGGAAGTACAGCACCACGATACCGAGCGCCAGCGGCACGTCAATGCTCAGCTGCCGGGTGCGCAGCACTGCCCAGGCGGAGTCGAGGTAATCTCGCCCGCAGTAGAAGGCGACGGGAGTGGCCAGCGCCAGGTTCAGCCAGCCGAAGAGTTGGCGCATCCACAGCTCCGATTCCTGCAAGCCGAGGTACTCCGGGAAACTGAGGAGCATGATGTTGCCGAAGGCAAAACCGGCCACGCCCAGTTGGTAAATCAGGCGACGGCTAACGGGTTTGCGGGCCTTGCCTTCCAAGGTGTTGAGGTTGAGGTCGGGCGGGTAGCCGATGCTGGCCAGCAGTTCGGCGACTTTGCGCAGGGTGGTCGCCCCGTGGTCGAAGGTGATGGTGGCTTCCCGCTTGAGGAAGTTGACCTTGGTGGCGAAGATGGCCGGGGAAAGTCGGTGTAAGTTTTCGAGGAGCCAGATGCAGGAGGCACAGTGGATTTGGGGGAGGTGCAGCGTCAGTTTCGACTGTTTTTCGTCCTTGAAAGTGAGCACTTTTTCGGCGGCTTCGGGGTCATCGAGCCAAGCGTACTGCTCGGTTTTGCGGCCTTTCAAACTCAGTCCAGCGTTCTTTTCGATGTTGTAAAAATCGGTGAGGTCGCTGGCATTCAGGATTTCGTACACCGTCTTGCAGCCTTCGCAGCAGAAGTTTTTCTCCGCAAAAAGAATGCGCTCGTCCCGGCATTCATCGCCGCAGTGGGCACAGGCAACCTTCGTTGTAACCAGCGACTTAAGTTCTTCAATGTTGGCGGTGATGGTCATGTGGCTTCACTTTTGACGGGATAGCACACAGATTGAACGGATAGGACTGATTTACGCAGATTTAATCAGTGAGAATCTGTTTTATCCGTTCAATCTGTGTGCTATCAAAATCATAAAATCACAATTTTTTCTGTGTAAAATGGCTTACCGCCAGCTTCCCAATCCACCTTGACCGTCCAGCGGCCGGGGGTGAGTTGGTTGGTGGGAACGAGTTGCATTCCATTCGTGTCGGCGGCTATTTTTAACGAAAAATCCTTGCTTTTGTCGTCGGCTCGATAGAACAGGATATCGCCGTTAGGCTGTTGGATTTCCTTCGGAAAAACCAATTGCACAGCTTGCCCGACCTTGCCGATTGTTAGGTCGGAAGAAAGTGCTTTGCTATTCGTCAGCTTGTCGTACTGCTGCTGGTAAGCAAGGTCTTTGGCGTAGTAGTCATCCACCACGAGGTCGTGGTCAAAGCTTTTCGACTTGATGACGAAGCCGACCATGGTCAGTGCAAAAAGGCTGTAAAAAATGGCGATGGAAGTGCCCCAGTTGAGTTTCATAATTTAGATAATTGTGAGCGGGTGAGAGAAGTGAGCGGGGGGCCATGCTCACCCGCTCACTTCTCTCACTCGCTCATGCGCTATTTAACCGGCCCGAGAAAGTTCGTTTTCGCTTTGTCCACGAGCTTCCCGTTTGACCAGACTTCGATTTTTATTTCCGTCTTGCGGCTTTGCAGTTTTTCTTGTGGCATTTCGATGAACATGACGCCTTTCACCATGCCTTGTTTCGGTACAACAGTCGAGGCATCACCGACCAATTTGATGCGGCCATCAGGCGCTCCGACCAGCTTAAATTCGATGCTGGGTATATCCTGCCCCGTTTTGTTGATGACCTCATAATTGTAGAGATTGCTCAGGTAGCCGCCTTCCACTTTTTGGTAAAGCTGGCCGGGAGTGCGCAGCAAGACAGTCTCCACTTCCGAGCGGGTAGCGAACAGGAACACCTGCACCGCTATCAATGCCACGAGCACACCTGTGTAAGCCCATACCCTTGTTGTGAAAATCTTGCGCTTTTTACCAGCTACAGGGCCTGCCTTGATGCTCGTCTCGCTGTCGTAGCGGATGAGGCCCTTCGGGCGATGAACTTTTTCCATCACATCGTCGCAGGCATCCATGCAAGCGGTGCAGTTCACGCATTCGAGCTGCGTGCCGTTGCGGATGTCGATGCCCGTTGGGCAAACATGGACGCAGAGCTTGCAGTCAATGCAATCGCCTTTTGAAGTTGGCAGTTCGACAGTTGGCAGTTGGCAGTCAGTGGCTGCTTGAATGGCACTGACTGCAGGGCTTTCAGACTGTTTAACTGACTGCAAACTGCCCACTGTCGAACTGCCAACTGAAGAGGACTGCCGACTTATTTTCCCCCTCGGCTCTCCCCGCACGTAATCATAATGAACGACGATGCTATCCGGCACGAGCAGCACACCTTGCAGACGGCCATAGGGGCAAACGGCGATGCAGACTTGCTCCCGCATGTAGGTAAACACGAAGAAGAAAACACCCGAAAAAGCCAGCAGCGCAATGAAGCCGCCAAGGTGATTCCCGACGGGGTCGGTGGCGATGTGCAGCACATTATCTGAGCCGATGATGTACATCAAAAACGTATTGGCGATGAGCAGGGCGATGACATAGAAAATGGCGTATTTGCTCACCCGCTTGAAGACTTTTTGCCCCGTCCAAGGAGCGGCGGCGAGCTTGCGCTGCTGGCCTGCGTCACCGTCAATCCAATATTCTATTTTACGGAAAACCATTTCCATAAAAATGGTCTGTGGGCAAATCCAGCCGCAAAACAGCCGTCCGAAAACCACTGTGAACAACACCACAAAGAGCATGAACGTCACCATTGCCAAAGCAAAAAGGTGCATGTCCTGGGGGGTGAATACGATGCTGAAAATGATGAACTTGCGCTCCAACACGTTGAAAAGCAGCAGTGGCTCGCCATTTACCCGCATGAACGGCATTCCAAACAGCAAGCCCAACAAGACAAAACTCACCCAAGTCCGGGCCTTGTAAAACCAACCTGACGGTTTTTTCGGATACATCCAGACCCGCTTGCCTTTCTTGTCCACCGTGGCCAAGTGGTCCCGGTACTCCTCCGTGTCTTGATATAGTTCGTCTATGATATTCATTACAGATGATTAAAAACTACTATCACTTTTTCATTTATGCCCTAATTCGGTACATTTTGAAAAAAGGATTAATTTTGAAAAAAAGTGATTCACACATGCAAAATCAAGCAGCTACTATTGCCCAAAATGGCAGCAATTGGGTGCTCACCATCCCAAGGCAATTGATTGGTGAAGATTTCATCAAACGGTTAGTCGAACACCTGGAATTCCTGAACCTCGTTCAACAAAATCGAATGAAGGAGGCCCAAGCATTTCAGCTTTCCGAAGAAATAAAATCCGATTGGTGGAAAGCCAACCGTGAGCAAATCCTTCAAAAAATCCAACAAGGATGAACGTTGTCGTTGACACCAACATCCTCTTTTCGGCGATGCTTCGTGAGAAAAACCGTTTTGCCGAAATCCTCTTTTTGGATACTGACAACCATTTTTTTACACCTCGATATGCTGTCGTTGAGCTTTTTAAACACAAAGAGAAAATCCTTCGCTTTTCAAAAAGCCCTGAAGAGGTCTTGCTAGAGATGCTCCACCGCCTCCTAAAACAGGTTCAATTCGTAGATGAAGAACTTATCTCCACCGCTTCCTACCTGAAAGCCTGGAACCTTTGCAAGGATGTTGATGAAAAAGACCTTGTCTTCGTTGCTATGTCATTGGAACTGGATGCCCACTTTTGGACGATTGACAAGCAACTCGAAAACGGCCTTCGTGAAAGAGGCTTTGACCAATTTTTCCAACCTATATAGCCCGTTTTATTTCTTCAAAGTATCAACTGGAACCGCTACCGCAGTGCTATCCGCACCACCCGCCGCCTCCGAGTTGTAAATCACGCCCTGTGGTGCTTTCGGGTTCGGTGGATTCGTGCCTTTTAGCGTCAGGATATAGCTCGCCACCCGCAGCATATCGCTGGAGCGCAATTGCTCGCCCCAGGCAATCATACCCTTGTCAGCCACACCATTTTTGATGGTTTTGAAAACATTCTGGATGCCGCCGCCGTGAATCCAATAATCGTCCGTCATATTTGGCCCGATGCCACCTTCACCCTTCTGCCCATGGCAGGAGACACAATTGGCAGCAAAAATGGAACCGCCCATCGCCACCTCCTGCGGGTCGGTCAGGGCGACCAAGTTGTTTTCATCCACAGCATCTGCAACGGTGGCGAGGTAGGCGTTCACTTCGGCCTTGGCCACTTCCATCTCCGTTTCATACTCCTGCTTGGAGGACGGGCCGATGTCGCTCAAATGAAAGGCGAACAGATAAACCACCCCAAAAACGATGCTGAGATAGAACATGCCCAACCACCAAGGCGGCAGCTTGTTGTCCAGCTCCCGGATGCCATCATAGTCGTGGCCGAGGTCAATATCTGCCTCGTGCTCTATTGGAACAGCCTGCGTCATGGACTTGTACATGCGGCTCCACCAGCTTTCGGCGGGGGCACGGTAGGCTTCCACGACTTCCTCGATGCCCTTCTCACGGAGCATCTGGATTTCCTGCATTTTCACCACGAAGGAAAACAACTGGGCAACGGCAAGCAGCGCCCCAATGATGACCAAGGCAGCCACCACCATCGTGACCGTGCCAATGGTATTTGCCCAAAAATCCAGGTTGACTGGCTTGGCTGGGTCTTGTGCCCAGGTAGCCAGCGGTAGCAATAATGATGCGGCCATCAAAATTGGCCGTTGGTATTTATTTTTCATAAAACGTTGGTTTTGAATATTTTAAGTTATTGGGTGATTGAGTGATTGGGAATATCTCAATATCCCAATCACTCAATATCAAACCCTCAGTCTTCCAGCGGCAATCGGGAGATTTTTTCCACATAATCCTTTTTCCTCGTAATCACCCAAACGATGCTGAACAGGAAAACTGCGAAGAACAGCACCAGTGCCAAAATGGCCATCCAGTTGGTGTTGCCTGCATTTTGAAGAATGTATTTGAACATGATTTTAGTGATTGGTGATTGGTGACTGGTGATTAGTGAGTGGTAGCCCGAGTCACTAATCACTAGTCACTAATCACTATTTAGCGGCCTGAGTTTGCACCGTGATATCAACGCCGAGGCGTTGGAGGTAGGCGATGACGGCCACGATTTCCTTTTTCTCAATACCTGCCTGCTCGATGCCCTCTCCTTTGAGGCTCTTGGCGATTCGCTGTGCCTGAGCGGCGAGGTCATCGTTGGCGATGGTCTCGTAGCCCGAATCGTAAGGTGTGCCCAGTTGGCGCAGCACTTTGATTTTTGAGGCAGTGGAGGAAACATCGAGGTCATCCTCTGCCAGCCAAGGATAGGCAGGCATGATGGAGCCAGGCGAAGTGCTGGTCGGGTCAATCAAGTGGCTGTAATGCCACGAGTCCGATTTTTTCAGTTTGCCAATGCCCTCACGAGCGAGGTCTGGCCCCGTGCGCTTGCTGCCCCAGAGGAACGGGCGGTCGTAGATGAACTCCCCGCTCTTCGAGTACTCGCCGTAGCGCTCCGTCTCGAAGCGGAACGGGCGGACCATCTGTGAGTGACAACCCACGCAGCCTTCCCGCACGTAGAGGTCACGGCCTTGCAGTTCGAGTGGGGTGTAGGGTTTCACGCTTTCGATTTTTGGCACGTTGTCGTCCACCCACCACATCGGGAACATCTCGACCATGCCACCAATCAGCACCACGATGAGGCTTCCAATAAGCAACTGCATTGGCCTGCGCTCAATCCAGCGGTGCCAGTGTTCTTTGCCTTCGGCAACATGCTTGGTGGGGAATGCTGGTGCAGAAGCTGCTTCGTTGGCAACCAGTTTACCGCTGCCTGCCGTCTTCAGCAAATTGTAAATCCCAACTACCACACCCGTGATGTAAAGCGCCCCACCAATGACCCGAATACCATACATCGGCACAATCTGTGTCACCGTTTCCAGGAAGTTGGGGTAAACGAGGAACCCGTCCGGCGTGAATGCCCGCCACATCAGGTTCTGGACAATAGCTGCCCAGTAGAGCGGAATTGCGTAGAAAATGATACCCAGCGTGCCGAGCCAGAAGTGCGTGTTCGCCAGTTTTACGGAGTGAAGTTTTGTATCAAAAATGCGAGGCAGCAGCCAGTAGAGGATACCAAAAGTGAGCATTCCGTTCCAGCCCAGCGCCCCGATGTGTACGTGCGCAATCGTCCAGTCAGAGTAGTGCGTGATGGCGTTGAAGGATTTGATGGACATCATCGGCCCCTCAAAAGTGGACATACCGTAAGCCGTCACGGCTACCACCATGAATTTCAGGATGGGGTCTTCCCGTACCCGGTCCCAAGCGCCACGTAGGGTGAGCAGGCCGTTGAGCATACCGCCCCAAGATGGAGCGATGAGCATCAGCGAGAACACCATGCCCAGCGACTGCGCCCAATCGGGCAGCGAGGTGTAGAGCAAGTGGTGCGGCCCTGCCCAGATGTAAATGAAAATCAGCGCCCAAAAGTGGATGATGGAGAGGCGGTAGGAGTAAACGGGACGGTTGGCTGCCTTCGGCAGAAAGTAGTACATCAGGCCGAGGTAGGGCGTGGTGAGGAAGAAAGCCACGGCGTTGTGGCCGTACCACCACTGCACCAGCGCCTCCTGTACCCCTGCGAAGATGCCGTAGCTGTGCAGCGCAGAGGTTGGGATTTCGAGGTTGCGGACGATGTGCAGCACGGCGACCGTGATCCATGTGGCGATGTAAAACCAAACGGCCACGTAGAGGTGTTCCTCCCGCCTTTTGATAATGGTGCCAAACATATTGATACCAAAAACCACCCAAATCAGGGTGATGGCGATGTCAATCGGCCAAACCAATTCGGCGTACTCGCCGCTGGTGGTGAAGCCGAACGGCAGTGTCAGCGCTGCGCTTACGATGATGAGCTGCCATCCCCAGAAGTGGATATTGCTCAACAAATCGCTGAACATGCGAGCCTTCATGAGCCGCTGGAGCGAGTAATAAACGCCCATGAAAATGCCGTTGCCCACGAAGGCGAAGATGACGGCGTTGGTGTGAAGTGGCCGCAGCCGCCCGAAGGAGAGCCATGGCAGGTCAAAATTGAGTGCTGGGAACACGAGTTCCAGCGCTATCCAAAGTCCGACCGTCATGCCCACGATGCCCCAGAGCATGGTGGCGAAGGCGAATTTTTTGACGATGGCGTTGTCGTAATGAAAATGTTCTACCTGTGTCATAAACGAGTTTCAAGTTATGAGTTTCGAGTTTCGAGTAGTGTGGTGATTCAAGGCAAGGGAGTCGCTTGAAAGCCACGGTTTAGGTTTTCAAAATTGGTTTTTCAAGCCCTGTTCTTTCGCTGGCAATTGATTGATTATCTGTGGGTTGGCAATTTTTTTCGTCAAAAAGGATTCTCACAGAAGGGGTGTAATCGTCTTCGTACTGGCCATTGCGCACCGCCCAAAAAAAGGAAATGAGAAAGCCCAGAGCAAGCACCAAACTGACGGCGATGAGTAAGAAGATGATTTTCATGTGAGAAGTATTTTTTGAATCATTTAAAGGGGCTTTGGGGTGATTTTTTTACCCATAAAACACCCGTTCTTTCACTTTAATTCTGAAATCGGGTGCAAGGTAGAGCCACCCCAAAAGCTGCCCAGTGACGATTGTCAGGGGGCAAAGTGACTTTTGTCATGGTGGGCGGGGTAGGCGGGGGCATATCTTTGGGGCGTATTAAACAGGGTTTTTTGGTCACATAGGTTAGTTTTCGAAAACCCGTCACTTCCGATACGTCGGGGTGACGGGTTTCCTTTTTTTACCAATAAAATAGGCGGTGTAAAATCAGCCAAAAGCGGTGACATCCGTCAATGGGCGAGGCGAAGCAGGGCGGTATCTTTGAGCCTGTTCTAGTCCAGTATTTAAAAAACATAAAAATGGTAGTCATGAAAATCACCGATACCCGCCTTTTGAAGGAGGTTCAACAGGAATTCAAGGCGCAGTTTCCTTTTTTGGAAATGCTTTTTTATAAAAATAATACTTCGCAAATGATAGACCTTAAATCGGCGCAGCGCCTGCAAATTGGCGACGTTCGGAACATTGGGAATAATGGCCTGTTACTTCTAAATGGGAACATTGCCTGTGCTGCAATGGAACAGACAATGGCCGAAATTTTTGGCCTGAAAGTCAAAGTGGCTAACCGCAAAGGGGTTCCTTGCGGCCCAAAATCGAAGACCAAGTCCCTCAGCGAACTGAACTACCTCGCTATGCACCTCGCCGAAAGCGTGGTGTTCGTTTAATTTCAAACCAATCACATCGAAAAATTCACAACCACCTTTCCATTATGAAAAAAATACTCTTTCCAACCGACTTCTCCGAAACTGCCGCCAACGCCTTCCGCTACGCCATAGAGCTGGCCAAGGCCGTGGACGCCAAAATTGACGTGCTGAACGTGTACAGCCTTCCCGTCATTGACGCCACCAACCTGCCCGCTGGCTATGTGGAGCAGATGCTGGACGAAAAACGGGTGCTCGTGCAGGGCAAACTCGAAGCTTTTGCAGCAGCCGAACCCGATGCCCCACTCGGCGAATTGATGCCGCTCTACGGCATTTTCATTCCCGAAGAAATCAGGGACTTGGTAAAGGGGGGCCACTACGACATGGTGGTGATGGGCACCCGTGGCGAGCACAATCCGATTGAAAAAACGCTCGGCAGCATCACCACTTTCACGATGATGAACGCTGGCTGCCCCGTGCTGGCCGTGCCAGAAGATGCCACTTGGCAGGACGTTGACTACATCGCCTTCGCCACCGATTTTCTGCCGCACGAGCAGCAGGCCGTTGCGCAGCTCATGGAGTTTGCGAAGAAGGTTTCTTCCGAGGTTTACTTCGTACACGTGGAGACCAAGCCGAGCATCGGCACCATGCAGGACTACGTCACGCTGTCAGAGTACCCCTATAAATTCACGGATTTTGCCATCGTCAACAGCCCAACGGTGATGGATGGGCTTGATGATTTTATCAAGGAAAAACACATTGACCTGCTGGCGCTCTACATCCCCAAGCGGCGGCTCTGGGAGCGGCTTTTCCACAGCAGTTTTACGAAGAAAATGGCGTTCCACTCAAAGACGCCGCTGTTGATTTTTCATGAATAAAAGGGATGAGCAGGTGATAAAAGTGAGCGGGTGAGCAGAATCGTAATTCGCTCACCCGCTCATCTTTCTCACCCGCTCACTTCTCTAAAAGAGCCGGTTCCATAAAGGCGAAATTCAGCATATCGAAAGTGGTGATGATGCCGACCAGTTTTTTCTGGCGGTCCACGACGGGGATGGCGTGGAAGAGGTTTTCCCGAAAATAGCCTGCGGCGATATCCACCGTATCTTCCGGTTGGAGGCTGGCCACCTGCTTGGTCATTACCTCGCCCACGAGCAGCGAGCGGAGGATGGCCTTGTTGTACTCCTGGCTTTTTTCTGTTTTAAAAAGGGTAAAGCCGTGCAGTATTTTCAGGAAATCGGACTTGCTGAGGATTCCAACCACATGGCTTTCGTCGTCAATGACGGGGATGTGGTGGATGTTGTTGGTGCTGAAAATATCATCTACCCGCTGCATGTTGTCATTTGGATGGACGAAAAAAACATTGCGGGTCATAATGCTGGCGATGGTGGCAGTCCTGTCAAACATGGTAGGTGTGTTTAAGTTGGGTGTGCCAACCAGTTTGCATCGAGTACAACTGATTGGCGCACCAGATTTTTTTTAGGCTTCTTCGAAATTCTCCAACTCTATCTCCTCCCCAACGGGTGAGGAAAAACTGAAGGCCAACAGGTCGTGGGAGGTGACGATGCCAACGAGTTGACCGTCGTCCACGATGGGAACGGCATGGAATTTATTGGCGAGGAAGATGTCCGCCGCCAGTCCGATGGTATCGTCAGGGCTGAGTTGGAGCGGGTATTTTGTCATAATGTCTTCAGCGACGAGGCTGTGAAAATGAGACTTTGCTTTGTCGCTTTTCGTGGCTTCTACGGAGAGCACGTATGCCACCTTAAAAAAATCTTCCCGGCTGATGATGCCGATTAGTTCACCACCCAAGCCCGCTACGGGTACGTGGTGGAAGCTGTTTTTTGAAAAAAGCTCCCTTACCACGCCAAGGCCGGTATTTGGCTGAACGGTGACCGGGTTGCGGGTCATTATTTCTTGTACAGCGATATTCGGGTTCATTTGTAAAGTATTTAAAGGTGTATGAAACAATGTGTGTGGTGTAAAAAAAAAACCGGAAGCCACCTTGCGGCCGGCCTCCGGGATACACCTCTCACATTGAAGAATGAGTTTTTGTGCCCAGCGGTCATAGGAAATTGACCACCTAGGCCGGTTCTTCTCTTTAGGTTTAACATGTCTTTTCGGGTCAAACTTCATGGCAAACGCATCGCCTGACCCTATTTTAACCTTTATTCAATTATAGTTGCAAAAGTAAATTGGTGAACCCCAAGCTGGAATGACTTCCGTCAACCCCTCGGCTGACTTATGTCAAATGGCTTGTTTTATTTATTTCAAATCTGGTGAAAGGTACTTTTACCAATCGCCGAAAGCTCTTTGTTTGCGGTGCTTTTTTTAAAGTCTCATTCAATTTTGACATGGTGCGGCTTTTTGTCCGCTTCTGTTATTTCATCGGAAAAACTGATGCTCAACAGGCCGTTTTCGCACTTGGCCTCCATGTGTTCGGCGCAGAGTTCGTCGGCCAGCTTGAACTTCCGCTCAAACGTGTCCATCGAAAATTCCTCCACGATGTATTCCACGCCCGTCTTTTCTGCATGGTGCGGCTTTTTGCCCTTCACGGTCAGGGTGTTCCCTTTGACGGTGATTTCGAGTTCGTCCTTCGTAAACCCAGGCACGGAAATATCCAGCACAACATTTTTGTCTTGTTTGGAAATATTGGTTGGTGGCAATACATGCCACGGAATATCGAAGGAAGAACGCCCGAGAAAGTGACTGGAATCAACCAACGGTCTGTAGCTTTCGCCCATCCAGTCGAACACGTGGCTTCGAAGATTTGGTCTCCATCTCATGGTGAAAGGAATTGTATTTCGGCAGGTGGTAGTTGGTTTTGGAAGCTCCGTTTTCAACTCTCAACGTGGCCGAAACCTGTTATTTAATGGTGTAAAGTTCCCGGTGTTTTATGTTTAAAATATTGCTTTCTATCAACCTATTAGCATGATTTTAATCACCATTAGTGCTGGGCCTTTTCCTTAACTGCTTCCAGAAAAAACGGAGCAACGGATAATATCATGGTTCAATTACTTAAAAGCCGCCAACCCACCAGCGCCACACCAATAATATAGAGGATGCTGAAAATGGTTTTGTTATGTCTCGCCAGCCATTCAGGTAGATAAATATCGAAATTGGCTTGGCTGGAATCTGAGTATTTTCGGGCAACTACGGTCAGTGGGCAGCGCCAACGGAAAATGGCCAATAAAATCCCCTCTACAACAATTGCCTCGATGGAAATATAAACGAGCGGGGTTATTTTGCCACTTATTCCAGCATAAATCAAGTAAAATATCAGCGCGGCTAATATGACCCATATTGCGGTGTGCAATAGTTTTATCATCATTAGTTTCCTGTTTCGATATTGTTCCATTTTATGAAAAATAGAATACCTTATATTTATTTGAAGTGCCATAAAAATGCGATTTATAAAACCATGCGACAATGATAAAAATCAATGATACAGGTCATATTTTGGGGTAATTTGGCGGCAATGAAAATATATGCATCATGTTAATCCTCATAGCCGGCCTGCCCGGTAGCGGCAAGACCACTATCGCCAAGGCATTCGCCAAAAAATATGGCGCTGCCCACTTCAACTCCGACCAATTGCGGCGGGAGCTGGGCTTGTGGGGCAGCTACCGTCCTGAAGACAAAGCCAGAGTGTACGAAGAATTGCTCGCCCAGGCACGGAACGCCCTCTCCCACGGTGAAACCGTGGTGGTGGACAGCACATTTTTCCGGGTAGCATTGCGCAAGCCATTCATCGAACTCGCTGAAAATCAAGGCGTTGCTGCCAAATGGGTGCTGGCAACCGCTCCCGATAAAACGCTGCACGAACGAGTGGCCGCACCCCGCTCCGACAGCGAGGCTGGAGAGATGGTTTTGGAAAAAATAATGACGGAATTCGAGCCATTGGAGCCGCCTTTTTTGACCGTTGACACGGCTGCCGCTTCGCCCGAAGCCATTGCCGAAGCCATTCACAACTTCGTCAGACATGGATAAAAATCAGGTTCAAAACATCCTCGAACGCCATGCTTTTCCAGGCAATGGCGAAGCGGCACGGCTCGTCGAAACGCATATTTCGTGGGTCATCCTCTCGCCTGATTTCGCTTTTAAAATGAAGAAGCCAGTCCGCTTCGATTTCCTCGATTTTAGCACCCTGCCGCTTCGCAAAAAGTTTTGCGAAGCAGAAGTTCAACAGAACCGCCGACTCGCTCCCGACACCTACCTCGGCGTGTTGCCGATTGGCTTGAAAAACGGCCTGCTGCAAATCGGCGGCGAGCCGGAAGAGGCGCTCGATTATTGCGTTTGGATGCGACGGGAGGATGATTCCCGCCAGCTCGACCACCTGCTGCGGGTAGGTGAAGTGGTGCCGGATGACCTGAAAGACTTGGCGCACCAACTGGCCGTTTTCCATCGAAACTACGCCTTGGCACACCCCGATTTCGAGCCAGGGACACTGGTGCAGGACTTCGCCGACCTTTTTAACCATGAAAAAAAACTCGTGGAAACACTGGGCGAATCGGTGGCTGATGCGCTCGCCGGGATGCGGAAGGAGTTGCCCCGACTCGTGGAGCGGCACTCGCGGCGGCTGCTCGCCCGTGCCAGTGGTGGGCTTTGGGTGGACGGCCACGGCGACCTCCACTCCCGCAATATTTTCCTCACCGAACCGCCCATCGTTTTTGACTGCATCGAGTTCGATACACACCTGCGCCGCCTCGATGTGCTGAACGAACTGGCCTTCCTGTGCATGGACTTCGACTTTTTTGGCCGTCCCGACCTCGCCGAGGCATTGCTCCGTTTTTACCAAAAAGAACACCCCTGCATCACCGCCCCGGAGGACGAGACACTCTTCCTTTTTTTCAAAGCATACCGTGCCAATGTGCGCCTGAAAGTGACGCTGCTCGGCAACCATGCGACGGCTGAAACCGCTGCCGTTCTGCGTGGTTATTGGGGTTTGCTCCGCAAATATTGGGATGGGTTGAAATGAATGGTGGGCAAAAAGCGCATAGTTGCGGAGCAGATATGTGTACCGCAACTATGCTTTAAAAATAGTTAGAATCACTTTCCACCGCCGCCTTTGCTTTTATTGACCTTGGGCGTAGGCGCTGGCTTTACAGTCCTGTTCTTAGGCGGCTGTACGCTCGGCTTCCTCGGTGCGGGGCGGGGCTGAACGGTTTCCCTTTTCGACTTGTCCCAGATGTTTTCGTGGCGCTCCCTGGCTTTGTCCACTTTCGGAATGTCGGGGGCATTGTCTTTCCGCATGGTAGGGGGCTTCACTTCCGGTTTGCGAGGTGTGGGCACCTGCGTTTTTGGCTTCACTACGGGCGGCAGTTCCTTGCGGGGTCGCTCATTGGCTGGCCTTTGGCGGTCCACTTGTTCCTGCTCTTGCCTGCGCTCCACCGGCTTAGCTATGTCTGGGTATTTTCGACTGTTTTTCTCCAAAAATTCAGTTTGCGAAACGGGCTTGTTTGCATGGGTTTGGTTGTATTTCTGGCGTTCGGTCTCAAACTTCCCAAGCTCCTTGAACGACTCAGGGCGATTGCGGGCATTGTCCAACCATTCGTCCGTCACTACCTCCCGGTTGCGGGCACGCCAGCGGTCCACGCCTGCCGTCACGCTGCTGCCGGAATGGCGGTGACCGTAGTAATGGTTGGTGAAATGGCAGGACAGGTGCGAGTAGTAATTGTAGTGCCAAGGGTTGTAGAAAAACCAGTTGGTGAAATAATACGAGGGCATGTCAATGACGATGATCACGTTTCCAGCGCCCCAGTAAAAACCCCAATCGTACCAGTAGGGGTAAGGCCGCCAGCGGGGGTAAGCGTACCAATATGGATAGCCAAACCAGTAGGGGTAATGGTGGTAATAATGCTGCACGACCGCTGGTTCTTGCTCGTCGTAATTGTTGTTGTCGTAATCGTAGTAAACATCATCATAGCTGTACTCTCCAGCAAAAGCTTGAGCGGATTGCGCCAGTTCTTCCTTTGCCTGAGGGTTCGATTCCAAGCTGCTTTTCCATTCCTCCACCTCCTTGGCACGCTCACGGGCCACCGCCAGGTTGAGGGAGTCCATTTGTTGGAGCAGCCATTGCGGGTTTTTGGAGTAGAGGTCGCCCACCAGCACGGTGAGCCGCAGGTCGTCTGTCAGAATGGTCAGCACTTCCGGCAGCTCCACTAAGCGCCGTAGGGCATCCTGCTCAATGGGCGGGTAGTCTTCCAGCAAGCCGTTGAAGGCAATGTCCCAATACTTGTTCATCCGGTCCACCTCCACGAGCAGTGGCATGTTTGCGGCAGCAACAGTCTTTGCCCGTTGGTGAATTTCAGTTGGGTAATCCGCAAGCACCGCCGCCGAAGCGCCGTCGGCCTCGACCAGCCGTGCCACCAGCCCCGGATATCTCGTCAAGTCCCAGATGGCTTTCTGGGTTTCTTTCGGCGAGTTTTCCATCCGCATTTTAAAGGCATCGCTGGATTTGGATTGCAGGCTTTCCAGTTTGACGAGGGCTTCGGGGTATTTGGCAGCTTCCAGAATATCAAGCCTCGTGGCAGCAGGGTAAAGCGCCAAAGCTTCCACGCTGTTGTGCTCTTCTTCGAGCAATTGGGCCAACAACGATTCATCCGTTTGGCCAAATGTTTTTGTAGAAAATGCCAGTGCAATGAGCAAGGCAAAGAAGGGGATGATGCTTTTCATGGCATTTGTTTTAAATGGTATACTCCTCGCTAATAGGTTTTGTGCAAACATGAACATATAAAAATTTGGGCAAGCAAGGTATTTTTGAGTTGACTAAAACTTAAAACACCTATGCTCACCCTCAACATCAGCAAGGCCGACATTGAGTTGGCAAATTACGAAAGAATCCACAATCCGATAGAAACAATCCGAAAGCGGATGGACGCAATCTATTGGACAAGCCAGGGCTTTGGGCGAAAAGCGGTTTCAGCCATCAGTGGTGTCCACCGCAACTCGGTCAGGAGCTATGTCAAGCTGTACAACGCTGGCGGGCTGGCGGCACTGCGGCACTTCGAGTACAAAGGTTTCGACTCGGTGCTGTCTGGGCAGCGGGTCACCCTCGAAGCGTTTTTCCGGGAGCACCCTCCCCGGACGGCAAGGGAGGCCGTGGCCAAGGTGAAGGAACTTACGGGCACGGCGCTGAGCCAGAGCGAGATGCGGCGATTCATGCACGAACTGGGGATGAAGCCATTGAAAACGGGCCACGTCCCGGCCAAGGCAGACCCGGTGAAGCAGCAGTTGTTCCTAGAGGATAAGCTGTCCCCGCTGCTGGCAAAGGCCACGGCGGGAGAGTGCCACCTCTTCTTCATGGATGCCGCCCACTTCGTGCTGCTGCCCTTCGTCGGCATACTGTGGTGCTTCGCAAGGGTGTTCATCAAGGCCGCTGCGGGCCGCAACCGAATCAATGTGCTCGGTGCGCTCAATGCTGTCACCTTGAAAATGGAGACCGTGGTGAACACCACCTACGTCAATGCGGAGACCATCGCCGAGTTGTTGCGGAAGCTGGCCGAGCGCTTCACCCAATTGCCGATATACGTGGTGCTGGACAATGCACGTTATCAGCACTGCGACTATGTCAAGGAGCTGGCCAAGACACTTGGCATCCACCTGGTGTTCCTGCCGCCCTATTCGCCCAACCTGAATTTGATTGAGCGGGTCTGGAGGTACATCAAAAAAGACGTATTGGGAACACACTATTTTGATTGCG
>JBGSWN010000117.1:0-5768 GCA_041752395.1 Saprospiraceae bacterium
ACACCAGTCGGTGGGCAAGCGCCATTTAGCTTTGTTTGGTCAACTGGGGCGATGAACCCTAGCGCCCTTGGCTTGGGCGTCGGCAGCTACACCGTGACGGTGACGGATGCCAACAATTGCATGGCCACCAGCACGGTAGCCATCGCTGGCCCGACACCGCTGGAAATAGCATTCAGCGTGAACGAATTGGATTGTTTTGTGCAAAATAGCGGGTCATTGACGGTAACGCCAAGCGGCGGCACTGCGCCTTATACTTACAGTTTGGAGGGGGGTGCTGCGCAAAATTCGGCCACTTTCACTGCGCTGACAGCGGGCAATTACGAAGTGCAAACAACGGATGCGAACGGCTGTCAAACCATTGAGTTTATTGGCATCAATGCGCCCGTGCCGGTGGATGTGAACCTCGGCGATGACCAGTACATCCAGTTGGGCGATCAGCTTTCGTTGAACGCCATTGTCAGTTTGCCCTTGGATTCGATTTCGTTGGTAGCTTGGGAGGGAATTGGTGACATAGAATGCACGGGTTGCTTGAACCAGCCTGTCGTTCCGCTTTTCACAACGACCTACGCCGTGACCGTCACGGCCAGCAACGGCTGTTCGGATAGCGACGAATTGACGGTTTATGTGGACCGCAGGCGGAGTGTTTATGTGCCAAATGCCTTCTCACCGAACGGCGATGGGACGAACGACAAGTTCCTAGTTTTTGCCGACAACAAGTCTGTGAAGAAAATAAAGTCCTTTTTGGTCTTCGACCGTTGGGGCGAAACCGTTTATCAGTTCTTCAATTTCCAACCAAATGACCCGGCTTATGGCTGGGACGGCATGCTCCGGGGCGAGGAGATGAACCCAGCGGTTTTTGTTTGGTTTGCCGAAGTGGAGTTTACGGATGGGGAGGTGGAGCTGTTTGAGGGAGATGTGTCGCTGCTGAGGTGAGGTTGGATGGGCTAGGTGATGATTTGGCCGAAGCGTTGATTAAAACCTGTAATGCCTTGAAGGCCGCCCGTGTGGACTAGGACGATGTTTGAACCTTTGGGAAAAAAGCCATTTTGGGCGAGTTTTGCGGCAGCGTAAAATGCCTTTCCAGTGTAAATCGGGTCGAGCGGGATGCCAGTTTTTTGCTTAAAATCATTGATGAAAGCTATCAGCTCGGGTGTCCATTTGGCGTAGCCGCCGTGGTGAAAATCGTTCATGACGATTGCGGACTGCGGATTACGGGGTTCGGATTGAACGGGCTCGTATTTGGTCAGCAGATTCTCCACTACCTTTTGCAAAAAATCACCTTTCAACACGGAGATGCCAATGGCTTGGGTTTTTCCTGAAATTCCAGTTGCGATGCCCGCCAATGTTGCGCCTGTGCCACAGGCGGTGATGAAAAAATCAGGTGATTGTCCAAGTTGTGCCGTTGTTTCCGCCACTATTTCGGCGCAGCCGGGTAGTGCAAGGAAATTTGCACCGCCTTGCGGCAAAATAAAAGCGCCACTGGCGTTAATTTTTAATGCTTCGAGGAGTTCGGTTTCGGAATAATTTCGCAGATTTGCCCGGCTTGTGAAAATCAAGTCCATACCACACTCCTTAGCGAAGCCCAATGTTGCATTTTCCACACTCGATGCTTCGCCGCTGATTATACCCATCGTTGAAAATCCGAAAGCTTTACCAGCCGCTGCCATTGCTGCGATGTGATTGCTGAACGCACCGCCGAAGGTGATGAGTTTTGTGCAACCTAACCGTTTGGCTTCGAGCAGGTTATGCTTCAGTTTTCGCCATTTGTTGCCGGAAACTTGGGGGTGGAGCAGGTCGTCCCTTTTCACCCAAAAATGAAGGCCGCCCCCCGCAAATTCCTCGAACGCAATCGCCTGAAGTAGCGATGGAGGATGGTGAAGCAAAGCATCGAGATTTTTCATTTGAAATAAAAAAGAAGGTTTTTCCGAACAAATCGTTCGTGAAGTCTATCAGTTGATATATTGCACCGTGTTTCGCCGTTTGCCCAATTAACCAAATGAAGTTTTCCTTTCACGTAAATAAAACCTCCCTTATCATGAAAACAAAACAGCAGGATAAAGAACAAACAGTCTCAAAACCACCAGCAGAAATTGTCAAACTTGAGGCGAATTTGCCCAAAAACAATGATGGTGGGTATATCTGGCTTATCAGATAGTTGTTTGGTTCTTCATTTCAATCCTAAAATGGCCAAGCAGCTTGGTCTAAATCAGGGCTTGACTTCGGTCATCGCCCTGATTTTTTTTACCGCCTAAACCAGAGAACCCAAGCGCTTTTCCTACCTTTCCCGCCTAATTCACCTTAAAATTGACTGCAATATGGCAATGCTCGAAGTAATCGTCGGAATGATTTTCACTTTCATGCTCCTGAGCCTGTTGGGCACTACTTTCAATGAGTTGGTGTCATCATGGCGGGGCTGGCGGGGTTTTTACCTCGAAGAGGCGCTAAAACGACTGCTGGAGTACAAGGACAACCCAGCGGTTTTCAATAAATTCAAGGAAAACGCCATGTTCCGGCAACTGATGCAACATGCAGCGCCGCTGCGGGTTTCGCAGGCACCGGCCTATTTGAGCTCCACCAATTTTTCCTCCATCCTCTCCAATGTTTTGAAAAAGAAAAACAAGGCCATAAAATCCGTAGATGATTATTTGGCCGAACTGCCCGAAGATAGCCAATTGCGGGCAGTGCTGGAGCAGTTCAAAGAGGAGGGCCACACCACCGTGGAAGCTTACAAGGCACGGATGCAAACTTGGTACGATGACGTGATGTGGCAGTCGAGCGGCTGGTACAAGCGGCACTTGCAGTTCGTCACTTTTTTCGTGGGCCTTGGCATTGCTATCGTGCTAAACGCTGACAGTTTCCAGATTTACTCGCACTTGTCCAGCAATGCGGAAAGCCGCCAAGAAATGGCAGCTCTGGCCAAAACCTTCGCCAATGAAAATGAGACTTTGCCCACTTTCGTCGCACCAAATGACTCCTTGAGCGCCAGCCAAATAAAGGAAGAAATGAAAAAAGCGGTGAATACCCCGGAGATGCGCACAGCCTATAATATCCTCGGCCTGGGCTGGAACACGGAAGACGTCACGGTGAACTTCAAAGGTTGGCTGATGCGGCTGCTCGGCTGGCTCATCACAGCCTTGGCCATCTCGCTCGGAGCGCCGTTTTGGTTTGATATTTTGAAAAAAATCGTTACCATTCAGGGCACGGGGTCAGTGCCTACTGGATCGGGCAATGGCGGCGCACAGGTCATCATCAACACGGGTAGTGGCGACGCCAAACAGGAGGTTACAAAATGAAACAAAAGTTTGCAAAAACCTCATTTATCAATGGAATTCAAGCGGTAGCCTTCGATTAGTTCGATGATTTGCTTCGCAAAATCGTCCGTTTCTGGATAGCCATCGGCTTCCAAGGCAAGCGCCCAAGCGGTGTAGTCCGCCCCTTTTAAGCGGTCAAAATTTGCTTTTGCAAACAAGCTGAAATCCCGGAAACTGGCCCAAGCGGAGCTGTATTTTCGGTAAGTATGACCCTGAAATTCCCGGCAAGCACCGTTCCAACTGGCATCGCAGGGCAGTGCAAAATAGTTGTTGACATCTAGTGAAATATCCCGCTGCCCAGCGGCACTTTGGTAGAGTGAAACGGCGAGGATGATGCTGGCGGGGATGCCGTAGCGCTTTTGTTCTTCCTTGGCCACCTTTGCGAAGCGGGTCAAATAAGCGTGCTGCTTGGCCTCGTCAATGCTCGAAAGTTCAATTGTTTTAGCACTTGAAAAACCCGGCAGGTTGATAGAGGGTGCTTCCATTCGGCCAGTTTTGGGAGGCAGTCCAGCGGCAATGGCAGCAGCGTCCGTGATTTTTTCCTTGGGCTTAGTGCTGGAGTTTTCCTTTCGGAAAATTGGCTCGTCCACCCGCACTTGGAAGCTGAGGTCCTTGCGGAACCATGCCAACAGCATGAGGGCAGTGAGGGAAATTTTGAACCAGTTGTTTTTGAAAAAACTGAGAATCGGCAAAAGGGTGGTTGCATTTTTCATGGCTGCATTGTTTGAACATCAATGAGCCACAAATATAACACAATTTGTTTTTAAAAACAAATTGTTTTTTGTCTTAAAGATTATGCTTTTTGAAGTTCCTAGCCCCAAACTGCCATCCCGAGCAATCGGGACAAGACCTGCCCCCTGTCGAACTGCCAACTTTTCTAATCCTCCTTCACATTCACCCGAATCCTATTCTCCCGGTTCGCCAATTCCCAAGTTGTGTAAAAAATCAGCCTCCCGATTTTCTCCATCTTTTCGAACATGATTTTGTCCACCGTGTCGCTCGGTTGGTGGTAATCCTTGTGGACACCGGAAAAATAGAAAATGGATGGGATGCCCTTCTTCGCAAAATTATAGTGGTCGCTGCGGTAGTAGAAGCGGTTCGGGTCATTCTTGGCGTTGAAAGTATAGTCGAGGTCGAGGTGGGCGTACTGTGAGTTGGCGGCCTCGTTGATGTCGTGGAGGTCGGTGCTGAGACGGTTCGAGCCGATGACGTAGATGTAGTCTGGATTGCCTTCATGTTTCTGGTCCACCCGGCCAATCATGTCCACATTAACATCGGCCACAGTGTTTTCCAACGGAAAAATTGGGTGTTCAGAGTAATACTCAGAGCCGAGTAGGCCCTTTTCCTCACCGCTCACCAGCAGGCAAAGCACGCTGCGGCGTGGCCCTTGGCCGTCTTTTTTTGCTTGCGCAAAAGCCTGTGCGATGTCCATGACAGTGCTGCTGCCCGTGCCGTTGTCATCGGCGCCGTGGTAGATGGCAGGGCCTTTTTTACCCAAATGGTCGTAGTGGGCACTCACGACCACAACCTCGTTTTTCAGCCGTGGGTCGCTGCCCTCGATGTAGCCGAGGACGTTGGAGCCGAGCAATTGGCGCTTGTTTTTCTTTTGCACCATGCTCAAACGGCAAGGCAAATCCATGTGCGCAGGCTTGCCAGTTTTTTTGATACCGTCCCGCAGCTTGAGGAATTTCTTGAATTTCTTTCCCACGATTTCCTTTCCTAAAGTACTGGAAATGAACATGTTATTGGCCAAATGCCCTTCGGGATTGCCGCCCTCGCCCATGCGCATCTCGCTGCTAAGGAGTGTTTTGCGGGCCTCGCCCACCGTCGTTTTGATGTCCCCATCAATCATCAAAACCGTGGCGACGCCATACTGGTAGGCCACTTCCATTTTTTTTCGCCAGTCCGTTGACCACGGCGAAAGTTCGGGTGTGCCGGTGAGCCATGAGTTGCCGTCCTTGTTCACGGGTTCGTCTCGATAAATAAGAATGGTCTTGCCCTCCACTTTTTTTCCTTCGTAATCATTGTATTTAGGGTCGTCAATGCCGTAACCGAGGAAGATGACATCGTTCGTTGCGAAGCGCTCCCGGTTAGAGTTGGCGCTGGGGAAGGAGACGAAATCGCTTAGGTGACGGTAGCTTTCGCCATTAATGGTCAGTTCTATTTGGCCGTTGTCCCAGCTTTCGGCGGTGAAGGCGATGTTTTGAAAATAAGTGCCAGAGTCACCGATGGTCGGCAGGCCGAGCTTTTCGAAATGCGCAGCGATGAAATCGGCGGCCTTGCGCTGGCCTTCCTGCCCAGTTTCCCGACCCTCGAACTCGTCGGAAGCCAGCACGGTCAGGTAGCTTTTCAGGTCTTCCACCGTGATGGAAGCTGCGTAGGGTGCAGCATTTGCGGTAGCCGTCAGTTGTGGATGGTCTGATGGCGTGATGGACAGTTCGTGCGATAGTTGCGCCA